>JAEKMB010000258.1 GCA_019508105.1 Alphaproteobacteria bacterium | reverse complement strand
ATAGAACAAGCATTGAACAGCCTATGTGCCCACCATGTCGGAGGTGGGCACGCCGAGGGTTAAAAGCTCAGGCATTTCAACGGCCGAAAAATCGGCTGGTGCGGTCGAGAAGACTCGAACTTCCACGGGTTGCCCCGCTACCACCTCAAGGTAGTGCGTCTACCGTTCCGCCACGACCGCACAGTCCAATGGGAAAAATCCCGGTAGGACGGGGGGTTTAGCAAGCGGGCCGGGGAAGAGCAAGCCGCGGCCGGGCGCGCCTCAAAGCGCAAAATTCCGGGGCTTTTGCCCCGCCTGCCAAGCTTCCCACATCCGCAAATAGGCCGCCTCGATGCGGCGGCGGAACAGGTCGGTATCGAACAACGGACAGTCGCGGGTGAGGCGGCTTTTCAGCGCTGCCAGGTCCTTAGGATGGGTGGCCAGCCGCACCGCCAGCGTCTCAAAGTCTTGCGCCGACTCGGTGACCAGTTCGGGCAGGCCCGCCGCCTGCAGCAGACTGGCGGCAACCCGTCCCGGGAAGGTGGTGCCGCGCAAGGTGAGTAGCGGCAACCCCGCCCACAGCGCATCGCTGCCGGTGGTATGGGCATTGTAGGGCAATTGATCCAGGAAAAGGTCGGCCAGGCTCATGCGCGCCAGATGCTGCTCAGGCGGCCGGTGCGGCGCATAAAGGATGCGCTCCGGCCCCACGTCCAGCGCAGCGGCGCGGGCCGCGATGTTTTCCGCAAAGGGCGCCGGCGCTTTCAACAGCCACATCACGGTTCGGTCGGCGATGATGTAGTCGATATAGGGCGCCCCCAGGGTGCCGGGAAAACCCAGATAATTGACCTGGACCGGCGCGGGCCGCTGCGCGAACACCCCCATGCGGGGTTTGCCGAACCAGCCATTGAGATTGACCAATATGTCTATTCGGGCGGCGCGAATCCGCTCGGCCGCCGCCACGTCATCCAGCGGACCGCTGTCGATCCATTGATCGAAGGCCTTTTTCAGCCGCGCGCTCATAGCGCTGGCATCGGCGCTGCCATTGTCCAGCGCGATTACCTCAAAGCGCGACCGGTCATGGCGCTCATACAGTCCCGCCATCAGGATGGCGGTGGCCTGCTCGCGAAATTCCCCGGAGAGATAGCCCAGCCGGATCCTGCCGCCGGCTTTGCGTGCGGCCGGGCCGGGCGAAGGCGCAGCGACAGGCGGATGCATGGTCCTGGCAAAAATGCGCGCGCAGGCCTGGCTGTCGGCGGGGCTGTCCGAAAGAGCTTGGAACATGAAGGGCCGGGCCACGGCTTTGCCGGCGCGCACGCCTTCGATCAGGCGCATCTTGTCTGCCGCAAAGCTGCTCCAGTCGGCGACCTGCATCTTCAGGTGCAACACCCCGCCCGGCAGAAAAGGCAGGTCCGGCGCCAGCGCCACGGCCCGCTCCAGATCGGCGTTGGACGGGGCATAGTCTTCGCTGGCCTGCCAGCGCGTATAACCGCGGTTGTTCAGGGCCTCGACATGATCGGGGCGCAGCGACAGGACCTTGTCATAGGCCGCCAAGGCTTCGGCCGGGCGGCCATTCTCGCCCAGGATCACACCGCTGCGGAACAGGGCCTGGAGCCTGTCCATAGCTGGCCAAGGCCTCGGCGGGACGAGACAGGGATTGAAGCGTGTTGCCGCGATTGGTCAAGGTATCGGCATCGGGCGCGATCGCCAGCGCGCGGTCGTAACTCTGCAATGCTTCGGCAAAGCGTCCCGCCAGACTGAGGATATTGCCGTAATTGACCAGCGCCCCGGCATGGCGCGGCTGGGCCTTGACCGCCCCTTCCAGCAACGCGCTTGCTTCGTCCACCCGGCCTTGCTGGCCCTTGAGCACGCCCAGCATATGTTGAGATGCGAAGTCGCCCGGGTGTGCCGCCAGCACCTGCCGATACAGCGGTTCGGCCTCGGCCAGCCGGCCCTGTTGATGCAGGGCCAGTGCTTTGCCGTACAAATCCTGCGAAGAGGTCGCGCTCATGGGTAATTCTGTTCGCCTTGTAACCGGGGGCGGGCAAAGCCTAAAATCCGCCTCTCATGCAGCAACCCGCCGACATTACCGTGGTCATGACCTCGTGCAACCGCCATGACCTTTTGGCGCGCACCCTGGAAAGCTTTCGCGCCCATGAGAGCGAGGGCCGGGTGGCGCGGATCCTTGTGGGTGAAGATGGCGATGCGGACCCCGGTCCGGTCTGCCGGCGGTTCGGGGCGGAATATTTCCGCACCGGAGAGCGGGTGGGACAGATCAAGCTGATCGATCGCCTGTATGGGATGGTCGACACGCCCTATATTTTCCACCTCGAGGATGACTGGGCCTTCGATCGCTCAGGCTTCATGGAGAAAAGCCGCGCCCTGCTGGAAGCCGATCCCAAAACCCTGCTGGTCTGGCTCAGGGCCTGGAACGACACATTCGAACATCCCCTAGGCTATGCCGCGCCGGACCGCAGTTGGGGGGTGATGGCGTTCGGTTTCTGCGACGTCTGGCACGGCTTCACATTCACGCCCTCCTTGCGGCGGCTCAGCGATTACCGGCTTCTGCCCGGCGGATTCCAGAATCTGCCCCGCACTATATTTGTGAAGGCTTTCAAACCGGCCGCGGCGCTGCGCTTTGAAATAGAAGCCAGCATTTTTTATTACAAGCTGGGCTATCGCGCGCTGATCCTGGACGAGCCCGGCTATGTGCGCCACATCGGCGGAGACCGGCATGTCAAGCATCCCGCCGATGCCGCCAACGACCTCAGCGGTGTCCGGCGCAATGCGCCATGCCCCTGCGGTTCGGGGCTGAAGCTCAAGCACTGCCACGGTGCGTTGACCTGAGCGGACGGCCCGTCGCAGACTGACGCGCGGCCGCGTCACGGCTGGGGAGATTGCCATGAAAAAGCTGGTTGCGCTGATGGCGCTGTTGCCTTTGACCACGGGTGCCGTGCTGGCCCAGGCCACCTATCCCGGCGGCAATCCACCGCCCAAGCCTGAACTGACCGAGGTTTGGTCGCCGGTGCCGCCCAAGGTGGAGCCGGGGCGGATGCTGGGCCAGCCGCCCTCCGACGCCATTATCCTGTTCAACGGCCGCGACCTATCGGGCTGGGAGAGCGTCAATGGCGGGGCCGCGCAATGGGCGGTGGAAAATGGCGAGATGGTAGACCAGCCCAAGGCCGGCCATATCCAGACCAGGCAGGCGTTCGGCGATGTCCAGCTTCACATCGAATGGATGATCCCGGTGCTGCCGCCGGAGCGCAAGGGTCAGGATCGCGGCAACAGCGGCGTGTACCTGCAGGGCCTCTATGAAGTGCAGGTGTTGGATACCTATGACAACCCCACCTATGTCAACGGCGAGGCCGGCGCGATCTACAAGCAATCGGCGCCGCTGGTGAATGCGCTGAAGCCCGCGCCCAACTGGCAGGCCTACGACATCGTCTATTACGCGCCGCGCTTCTACAAGGACGGCACCCTGGCGGAACCGGCACGCATCACGGTGTTGCTCAACGGCGTCCTGGTGCAGAGCAATTTCGCCATCAAGGGGCCCACCGATTATCGCATGCTGCCGGTCTACAAGGCCCATGGCGATGGCCCGATAATGCTCCAGGCGCACAACAACGCCGTGCGCTACCGGAATATCTGGGTGAGGAAGCTCTGAAAATTCTTGTCATGCCCGCGAGTTCATAGCGACAGCGTATGAACGGGCATCCAACTTTTTCAAAACAAGAAGTTGGATTCCCGCATGTGCGGGAATGACACCGTGCGGCGGTTATCCTGCATAATAAAGATTGACCGGCAGGTCGCTGTTCTGCACCCGGTAGAAGGTCTGCAGCATCATCGCCACGATGCGCCCGGTGCCGGGCGAAAGCTGGTCATGCACCGCCGCGCGGACCACGCCGAACATGCCGGCGGTTTCCGGGTCGTTCAGATTGGGGCATTCATATCCCATGCTCCAGTCTGAGAACACGCGGGTGGGAATTTCGCGGTCCAGCATGATGCGCGGGTCCTGGTGGCGGCGATCCACCGCGATCCGGGCGTAAAGTTCGCGCACGGCGCGCTCATCGCCTTCCAGCATCTGCAGGAAGCCGCCATCGATATGCAGCAGCAACCCCGAAATCCCCAGCAGCGCATTGTTGGCGCGGGCGGCGACCAGAATATCGTTCAGTTCGCCGGAGGCGAGCTCGCGGGGGCAATGGCTGACATA
>JAEKMB010000257.1 GCA_019508105.1 Alphaproteobacteria bacterium | reverse complement strand
AGGCAACGACCTTTATCACGAGATGATCGAGTCCAACGTCAATGTCGATCCCAAGAAGAACGGCTCGGCCGAAGGCTCCAAATGCGCCCTGGTCTATGGCCAGATGAACGAGCCGCCCGGCGCCCGCGCCCGCGTCGCTCTGACCGGCCTCTCCGTCGCCGAATATTTCCGCGACGTCGAAGGTAAGGACGTGCTGCTGTTCATCGACAACATCTTCCGCTTCACCCAGGCCGGTTCGGAAGTCTCGGCGCTCTTGGGCCGTATTCCCTCGGCGGTGGGTTACCAGCCGACCCTGGCCACCGAGATGGGCAACCTGCAGGAACGCATCACCTCCACCACCAAGGGTTCGATCACCTCGGTGCAGGCGATCTATGTGCCCGCCGACGACTTGACCGACCCGGCGCCCGCCACCTCCTTCGCCCACTTGGACGCCACCACCGTGCTGTCGCGCGACATCGCCGCCCAGGCGATTTTCCCGGCAGTGGACCCGCTGGACTCCACCTCGCGTATTCTCGACCCCCAGGTGATCGGCGAGGAGCATTACACCGTCGCCCGCCGCGTCCAGGAAGTGCTGCAGCAGTACAAGGCGCTGAAGGACATCATCGCCATTCTGGGCATGGACGAACTGTCGGAAGACGACAAGCTGGTGGTGGCGCGCGCCCGCAAGATCAGCCGCTTCCTGTCCCAGCCCTTCTTCGTGGCCGAGCAGTTCACCAACTCGCCCGGCAAGTTCGTCGAACTGGCCGACACCATCCGCAGCTTCAAGGCGATCGTGGACGGCGAGTATGACCATTTGCCCGAACAGGCCTTCTACATGGTCGGCCCGATCGAGGAAGTCGTCGCCAAGGCCCAGAAGATGGCGGCCGAAACCTCGAAGGCCGCCTAAGCATGGCCAAGATCGCCTTCGACCTGGTTTCGCCGGAGCGGCTGCTGTTGTCGGCCCAGGCCGACATGGTCACGGTGCCGGGCACCGAAGGCTATATGGGGGTGATGGCGGGCCACGCGCCCCTCGTCTCCACTTTGCGCGCCGGCATGATCGATGTGCTGACCGACGGCAAGGATGAGCGCTATTTCATTCGCGGCGGATTTGCCGAGATCGGCCCCACCAAGATCACGGTCCTGGCCGAGGAAGCCATCCCCATGACCGAAATGGACCTGGCAGTACTGGACCAGCGCATTGCCGATGCCCAGGAAGATGAAATCGCCGCCAGGGGTGACGCGGACCGCCAGAAGGCCGCCCACCTTGTGGATGACCTGAAGCTTGTCCGGGCTGCTTTTTAACCGTTTCCGCCGCATACGGACGAAACCCGCGCTTTGGCCGCCGCCCGGCATTTGCTATAATTCGGTGACAAAGCACGGGGCCGCTTGGGGAACCTTGGGTTGTGCCGGGGAGTTTTGAGACAATGACGGTGGCGCCTGTCTACAAGCAGGGCTGGACCATGGACGATGTCCACTGGTCGCTGTTCGACCCTTCCAAGGTCGATCCCGTCATGCTGTCCGCCGTGAAGGCGGCGGCCCTGGTGGAATATAACGCCCCCGATTACGTCTCCTATCTCAAGCGGGTGTTTGCCGGCGCCGACGAGGACATCATGGCCTCGATAGAGCAATGGGGCCGCGAAGAAGCTCAGCATGGCCGCGCCCTGGGCCGCTGGGCCGAGATCGCCGATCCCAGCTTCAATCTGGACGAGGCCTTTGCCCGCTTCCGCAAGGGCTATACCCCCGCCCACTTCGCGGCCAGCGAGGACGGCTCGGTGCGCGGTTCGCGCCGGGGTGAAATGGTGGCGCGCTGCGTGGTGGAATCGGGCACCTCCTCCTATTACTCGGCCATCCGGGACGCCTCGGAAGAGCCGGTGTTGAAGGAAATTGCCGGCCGCATCGCCGCCGATGAGTACCGCCATTACAAGCTGTTCTATGACACGCTGAATGCCCAGGCCGAGCCGGACATCAGCTTCTGGAAGAAGCTCTGGATCGCCCTGGGACGGGTGCGGGAAAGCGATGATGACGAGCTCGCCTTCTCCTACTACTGCGCTAACGTGCCGCCTGAGAAAGAGACGATAACCCCTTATACGCGCAAGAAATATTCCCGCCTCGCCGGCCAGGCCAGCATGACGGTTTACCACCGTCATCATGTCCAGAAGCTGGTGCAGATGGTGATCAAGGTGGTGGGGGCTGACCCCCATGGCTGGCTGGCCAACTTGGCCGGCGCCCTGCTGTGGCGCCGCCTCTCGGCCAAGTCCGCCTAGTCGACCGGCTCGAAGGCGCCGGTCTTGGAACTGCGCACCAAAAGCTTGCCCGAGGCGACGCCGAAATAGGCCCCGTGCAGCAACAGTTCGCCCTTCTCCACCGCCCCCTTCACAAACGGGAAGGTCATCCCGCCGGCGCAATCTGGCTCATCCAGCGGCCGATGAAATCCGAGGAGGACAAGGGCCCTGCGTCACTGACGAAGGCGCGGATGCCGCCGCAAAAGGCATGGCCCAAAACCACGATGTGCCGCACCTTCAAAGCCCGGACGGCGAATTCCAGCGCTGCGCTGGTGCCGTGCTGATGGCTGGGGTCTTCCTCGGACGGCGGCTCGTAGCGCGGCACCAGGTTGGCGACATTGCGCGCCACCAGAAGCTCGCCCGGGGCGGCGTCGAAAATCACTTCCGGCGATACCCGGCTATCGACGCAGCCGATCACCATGATGGAGGGGCTCTGCCCCGAGTCCGCCAGACTCTGGTAGCGGCCGCGTTCCACCGCAAACCGCCCTTCCAGGAAGGCGCGATAGCCTTTTGTCAGCCGTTCCGGAAACATCGCTTCGCTTCTTTTTTATTGGTCGCTCCGGCTTCGCCGACGCTCCGATCAAGTCTTCCGCTTGACCATCATCTGCTTGATTTCGCCGATCGCCTGGGCCGGGTTCAGGCCCTTGGGGCAGGTATTGGCGCAGTTCATGATGGTGTGGCAGCGATAGAGGCGGAAAGGATCTTCCAGATTGTCCAGCCGCTCGCCGGTCTCCTCATCGCGGCTGTCGATCAGCCAGCGATAGGATTGCAGCAGCGCCGCCGGGCCCAGATAACGCTCGGAATTCCACCAATAGCTGGGACATGAGGCCGAGCAGCTGGCGCACAGGATGCACTCATACAGCCCGTCCAGCTTGGCGCGGTCTTCCGGCGACTGCTTCCATTCCTTTTCCGGCTCCGCGGTCTGGGTGCGCAGGAAGGGCTGGATGGAGGCATATTGGGCGTAGAAGTTGGTGAGGTCCGGCACCAGATCCTTGACCACCGGCATATGCGGCAAGGGATAGACGCTGACCGCGCCGGAGCAGTCATTGATCGCCTTGGTGCAGGCCAGGGTATTGCCGCCGGCGATGTTCATGGCGCAGGAACCGCACACGCCTTCGCGGCAGGAGCGGCGGAAGGACAGAGTCGGATCGATCTCGTTCTTGATCTTGATCAGCGCGTCCAGCACCATGGGACCGCAGGAATCCAGGTCCACCGTATAGGTGTCGACCGACGGATTGGCGCCCTCATCCGGATTGTAGCGATAGACCTTGAATTCCTTGGTGCGCTTGGGCTTCTTGCCATTGGCGCTTTTGTCGGCGGGCCACACCTTGCCCTTCTTCACCCGGCTATTCTTGGGCAGCATGATCTCGACCATGAAGGGCTCCTGAAAGCGGATGATTTGCGCCTGAGAGTGCCAGCGCTGAGGAACGGGAACAACCCCGGCTTACGCGACTATTTGCTCGAATACCCATGCAATTTCGGCAGGGGCGTCCTTGGTGGTGCCGCTGACGACAAGCTGTTCGGCCCGGCGTACCGCAGGACCGCCCAGATAGACGCTTTCCTCCACCTCCAGCGTCCCGCCCCCGGCCCGGAAGCGCCAGCCCTCCCCACCCGGCAGCTTCAAAAGGATTCCGCCGCCGTCCAGCCGCGACACCCGCACATCGGGGTGGATATGAAAGCGAACCGTGAAGCTGTAGCCGAGCCCGGCCCTTTCCGGCACCAGCCGGTCGCGGCCTGTCACCATCAAGCCCTGGGGTGACAGGGTGATCTGGCGTTCATGGCGCATTCCGAAGGCTTCGACATAGGCATCGTGCATCGCCTCCGCCGTCCAACCCTGGGCGGTCTCGAGCCGGCGCGACGAAGGCGCCTTGGGACCGCCGGTCAGCCGCGGTCCCAGAAGATCGCGGGCCCAACCCACCGGCAGGATCTGGGCGCTGGAGGTGTCGGCCAGGGTCAGCGTGGAATGGGCGGCGGTGGCGCGAAGCGCCCAATTCCAGCTCTGGTGCGTCAGCCCGCCGGCGCCGCAATTGACCACGATGCGGTCATTGCCGCTCGACAGTTCAAAGGCGCAGGCGCCCGCATGGGCCTCCAGCGCAAAAGCGCCGTCCGGGGTCTTGCCGCAGTCCAGCAGGCACAAGGTCCGTCCCGCCGTCAGGCGCTGATAGGCGCTGTGGCGGGCATGGTGAAAAGGCTGGCCGCGGACATCGTCGCGCGCCAGCAGCCCCGCGATCATGCGCGGATCGCCTTCGGTGCCGCCATTGAACAGCGCCAGCGCGCCGCCGCCATGGCGGAAGAAGCGCAGCATCGGCGCCATGCGGTCATGGGCATTGCGCAAGCCATGCGGCGGCTCTTCGCCCGCCGCGCTGAGCGCTTCCAGGACCATGATGAGGTGGCGATAGGCCGACAGAAGCTGTTCCGGCGAGCGGCTGACATGGCCGCCATCGGGCAGGATCTGCCGCTCGATCTCTTCTTCCAGCCGCGCCAGGCCGGTGTCCCGCCGCTTGGGACTGTCATCCAGGCACAGGCCCGACAGCGCCAGCACCGCGGCCGTTTCCAGACGCGGCAGGCCGTCGGGCGCCTCGCGGGAGATGCGCTCCAGCATGCGGCATTG
>JAEKMB010000256.1 GCA_019508105.1 Alphaproteobacteria bacterium | reverse complement strand
TGGTGGCAGGCCTGATCGCCCTGGTGATCATCACCGCCCTGACCGCGGTGGGCACCACCATCTCTTCCACTTTCTATTCCGCCATCGCGACAGCGCCCTAAGCTAGCGGTTTGAGGGGATGCTGCTGGCTGTCGTGCGGCGCCCAGCCGGTGAGATAGAGCGTATCGAACCGCGCCAGCAGTTTGCCGCCTTTCGAATGATGTTTCGAGTAGGCGCCAGCAGTGCCGAGTTGCCTGCTGGCCATCCTGTCCCAATGCATGCACCCCTGCAGCCGGCACCGTCGCCACAACCGGTCGGCGGAAATGGCATGGGAGAAGAGGCAATGTCCTAAGTTGTCATGGACTTAGGACACTTATTTGAACTCAGGACACCCGGCCCTAAGGCACTGGCGGCAATGCGGGCGGTGGGCTTTAATAGGTCAAGGGCCGGGCCATGTCTGAAATTGAAGAAAGCTCCAAGGAAATTACCGCCGCACTCGGGGGGCGTGCCAAGATTTTGGGTGGCATTTCCTTTGGGCAAAGATAGGGGCCGCAGGCGGCGCATTGCTTGTGGCGTTCGCTAAAGCATTGGGCGGCGCCATTGTGATAGCCGGCGCCAGTAGGGAAGCAGGCGACGCGGTGGGGGCCGGCCTCCAATATGTTGGCGCGACCATCGTGTTCGTATCCGCCATTCTCATTTTGGCCGCTGATGACAACGCCTCCAAACTTTTGGCGAAAGCCAGAATCGCCCTGGACAGGGCGAAGGAGCAGGAGTCTGAGTTTGAAAATCAAGCCAGACATTTTGCTGAGGTCGAAAATCTGTACGAGACGGAATTAGCCCGACTCAGTCATTTTCAGGCCGCGAGAGATTTGGTTAGGGCGCTTTTTGAAGACGTTGCACTTGATGGCGCGTCGGATGAAACCGAGGTTATCAGGAGGATGCTCCTGCAATCCCGGCGCCAACTATTTCTGGCTCATGGCTTTGAGATGAGCGACTACTACACCATATGTGTGTACGAGAGAGTCGTTAATCCGGCGACCTCGAAAGCTGAGCTTCACTGCCGAGCGCACATCCGCGCTATAGACTGTGCGCTCACGGATGCGAGAGTGTGGAAAGAAGGGATTGGGGCGCCGGGCGTTGCACTCGCAAGGAGGGCGGAAGTCATCGTTTCTGATCTTCTGTCTCCGGACGTCGCATCGCTATATGGCCCTCCCGAAAAGAAACAGAACGACGACGAGCGCTATCGCTCCGTTGTCGCCGAGCCAATTATATTAGACGGCGGCGAGCCGTGGGGCGTCTTGGTATCGAGCAGCAGTAAGAAGGACCACTTTAGCCCCCAAGCACGCAGCTATGTCGATGTCACGGAATCTCTTGCCGGCATGATTGCCTTGGCGATCAAGCTTACCCGCGCAAAACGCGCGGCGCCCAAAATAGTTGCGGCTCAGTAATGTTTGTTTTGATGGAACCCTTCTTCATTCGGCCACTTTCCCAACTCAAGATAAGTCCATGAGCAATCCCGGCGCCAAGAATCCCCCGACCGAGGCGCCTTCGCTTGAGGCGGAACTCAAAACTGCCGTTCGAAAGGTGATGAATAATCACTTGGTGGTAGAGGCCGATATAGCCAAGGTCCAGGAAATCCTCGACCGCAAGGCAACGCCGATGCGCGCTCCATTTTTAGAGAGAGTTCGGCGCGCAAAGCTGGGGACCTAGTTAACTCCCGCCTCCGTCCACCGCGCCGTAAGCTAGCGCGGTTTGAGAAGATGTTCGGCGGTGCCCAGCGCCTCGGCCAGCCGTGATTTGGCGCTGCCGGGCTTGAGCGGTTGCTGCTGGCTCTCATGCGGCGCCCAGCCCGTGAGATAGAGTGTCTCGAAGCGCGCCAGCAGCTTGCCGTCTTGAGAATGATGTTCGCGGTAATGCGCCAGCAGCGCCGCCAGGGTGTCGCGGCGCAAGGGTGCGCGGCTGCGTTCGGTCAGCACATTGGTCATGCCGTGGCTGCGCAGGTCACGCGCCAGGGCGAAGAAATCGGTGTAGCGGACATTCAGCCGCTCAACATCGCTCACCGGCAAAGCAAAGCCCGCACGTTGAAGGAGCCCGCCGGCATCGCGCACATCGGCGAAAGGCGAGACGCGCGGACTGATACCGCCGCGGGTCTGGCTCTCGGCATGGGCGAAGGCATCGCGCAGTTCGGTGAGGCTGCCGCCGCCCAGCAGTGCCGCCAGGAACAGGCCATCGGGCTTGAGGGCGCGGCGGATCTGCACCAGCGCACCGGGCAGGTCATTGACCACCTGCAGGGCAGCAGCGCCGCCAGGAACAGGCCATCGGGCTTGAGAGCGCGGCGGATCTGGACCAGCGCACCGGGCAGGTCATTGACCGCCTGCAGGGAATAAAGGCTGACCGCCAGGTCGAACGGACCCTGGGCCGGCAGAATCTCATGTCGGTCGAAGGCGGCGCAGCTCCAGTGCGCCGCGAAGGGCGCGATTTGCGGCGCGATCTTGTCTCCAATCCAAAGCCCGCGTTCAAATTTGCGCGTCACCGCCGCCAGCCGGTCGGCCAGGCCCTCCGCCGCCGCCGTCTCCAGGAAGCGGTCCCCGCCCAGCCGCGCCGCCCGGGCACGCGCGTTCCGGGCGGCGGCAAAATCAAAAAGGGGCGGGCGTGTTTCGGGCATCGGCGCTAGATTAGCGATCATGCTGGGGAATGTCGCCAAGCCGGTCCTGGACCTGTTGTTTCCGCCGCTCTGCATCGGCTGCCGCGCGGCGGTGGACGAGGCGGGCTTCTGCGCCGCTTGCTGGAGCGGCATTACCTTCCTGGATGGTCCGGGCTGCGCCTGTTGCGGCCTGCCGTTTCCCGTGGCGCTGGAGGGCGAGAATGTCTGCGCCGCCTGCCTGGCCAATCCGCCGGCCTTCGACAGCGCCCGCGCCATCATGGCCTATGACGACAAAAGCCGCGGCGCCATCCTGGCGCTGAAACATGCCGACCGGTTGGACCTGGTGCCGGGTTTTGCCCGCTGGCTGGGGCGCAGCGGCCGCGCCATCCTGTCCCAATGCGACCTGGTGGTGCCGGTGCCGCTGCACCCGTGGCGGCTTTGGCAGCGGCGTTACAACCAGTCGGCCGAGATGGCGCGGCGGCTGGCGCGGGACTTCGGCCTGGCCTGTGAATTGGCGCTGGTCCGCAGCCGCGCCACACCCAGCCAGGGCGCGATGGCCAGCGCCAAGGCGCGCCGCCGCAATGTCCAGCGCGCCTTCCAGGTTCCGCAAGCCTCGCAGGTGGCGGGAAAAAGTGTGGTTCTGCTGGATGATGTGATGACCACCGGGGCGACGGTCCAGGCCTGTGCCCGGGCCTTGAAACGGGCCGGCGCGGCGCGGGTTCACGTCCTGACCCTGGCGCGCGTTGTGAAGGCGCCGGACGTGCTTATATAGAGTCCCGAGAAGCCGCGAGTCTGATCCAATGAAATCCGTGCGCATGTATACCACTCCGATCTGTCCCTATTGCGTGCGCGCCAAGTCGCTGCTCAAGAAAAAGGGCGCCACGGTCGAGGAGGTGGACATTCTGATGGACGTGCAGGCGCGCGAGGAAATGGAAGCCAAGACCGGCGGCGCCCGCAGCGTGCCGCAGATCTTCATCGGCGACACCCATGTCGGCGGCTGCGACGAGCTCTATGCCCTGGAGCGGGACGGCAAGCTGGACCCGCTGCTGGCCTGAGTTTTCCGTCGATCTCGCAGTCGCACAAACCCTTCCGCCACTGGACAAAGCCGGCAGGCCCCCGGATTATGGCCGGCAACAATCCAAAAGGGGATGAGACTGCCATGAAAAAACTTCTGCTTGCCTCCGTTGCCCTGATGCTGGCCGCGCCAGCAATGGCCCAGATGAATCCCGCGCCCACCATCGCGCCGGCGCCTACCGCCGCAGAGCTGGCCAATCGTCCGCCCCGCGCGCCGGGCATCTCCACCGCGGTGGCGATTGAAGGCGCGATCGAAGCCAATCGCGTCTGCCAGGGCAATACCTACAAGACCACCGCCATGATCGCCGACAGCGCCGGCGTGCCGATTGTGGTGATCTCCAATGACGGCGCCGCCGCCGTCACCCAGCGCATCGCCATGAGCAAGATTCAGGCGGCGATGAAGTATCACATGACCAGCGGTGAAGTGGCCGAGAAGGCCAAGACCGATGCGGCGCTGATGGCCGAAATCAAGGCCAATCCGCTGATCGAAACCGCCCGCCAGGGCGCGGTGCCGATCATGAAGGGCCCCGAAACCATCGGCTTCTTTGCCGTGTCGGGGGCCCCGGGCGGCGACAAGGACGAAGTCTGCGTCCGCGCCGGCCTTGCCAAGATCGCCGGCAAGTACTGACAGTTTTCGCGTTTCCAAAGCGGGATCGGTTATGCTTCCGGCATGACCGGTCCCGTTGCTTTTAAGGCTGCCTGTATCCAGCTTCGCTCCAGCGGCGATGTGGCGGACAATCTGCGCCAGGCATCGGCGCTGATCCGGGAGGCCGCCGGCCGCGGCGCCCAGTTCATCGCCACCCCGGAAAACACCAACATCATGGCGCAGGATGGCCGCGCCAAGCTGGCGGCCACCTTCGCGGAAGCCGATGATCCGTGCCTCCCGGTTTTCGCGGACCTGGCCAAGGACCTCAAACTCTGGCTGCTGATCGGTTCGCTGCACATCAAGGTCTCGGGTACCAAGACCGCAAACCGCTCCTATCTGTTCGCACCGGATGGCGTCGTCGCCGCGCGCTACACCAAGATCCACCTGTTCGATTCCACCCCGGCTTCCGGCGAGAGTTACCGCGAGTCCAGCACGGTGGAAGCCGGTCATGAGGCGGTGCTGGCGCAAACCGAATTCGGGCCGCTGGGCATGACGGTGTGCTACGATTTGCGCTTTCCGCAGCTTTATCGCCGCCT
>JAEKMB010000255.1 GCA_019508105.1 Alphaproteobacteria bacterium | reverse complement strand
GGGCGTGTGGTCATGTCATTCTCCCCAACAAAAAAGGCCCGGCTGGGCACCGTGCCTTTTGAGATTTTGTTTCCCGGCCGGGAAAGCAAATCAGTTTTTGGCAGTGTCCACCAACTTATTCTTTGCAATCCAGGGCATCATGGCGCGCAGCTTGGCGCCCACTTCCTCGATCTGGTGGGCATCCCCCAGGGCGCGGGTGGCCTTGAACGACGATTGGCCGGCCTTGTTTTCCAGCACCCAGTCGCGGGCGAACTTGCCCTGCTGGATATCGGCCAGCACTTTCTTCATCTCGGCCTTGGTCTCTGACGTGATGATGCGCGGGCCGGTGACATATTCGCCATATTCGGCCGTGTTGCTGATGGAATAATTCATGTTGGCGATGCCGCCTTCATAGATCAGGTCCACGATCAGCTTCACTTCATGCAGGCATTCGAAATAGGCCATTTCCGGGGCATAACCGGCTTCGACCAGGGTTTCGAAACCGCCGCGGATCAGTTCCACCAAGCCGCCACAGAGCACCACCTGCTCGCCGAACAGGTCGGTTTCGCATTCTTCCTTGAAATTGGTCTCGATGATGCCGGCGCGGCCGCCGCCGATGGCGGAGGCATAGGACAGGCCCAGGTCATGGGCATTGCCGGAGGCATCCTGGTGCACGGCAATCAGCGACGGGACGCCGCCGCCCTTGAGATATTCGCCGCGCACGGTATGGCCCGGCCCCTTGGGCGCCACCATCAGCACATCGAGATCGGGGCGCGGCTCGATCAGCTTGAAATGCACATTGAAGCCGTGGGCGAACAGCAGCGCCGCGCCCTGCTTCATGTTGTTTTTCAGCTCGTCCTTCCAGATGTCGGCCTGCAGTTCATCCGGGGTGGCCATCATCATCACATCCGCCCATTTGGCGGCGTCCGATACACTCATCACCTTGAAGCCGGCGGCTTCCGCCTTCTTGGCCGAGGCGCCGGGACGCACCGCGATCACCAGCTCCTTGACGCCCGAGTCGCGCATGTTCTGGGCGTGGGCATGACCCTGGCTGCCGAAACCGATCACCGCGACCTTCTTGTTCTTGATCAGATTGAGATCGGCATCCCGATCGTAATAGACGCGCATTTTATTCACTCCTGAGCATTGCGTTGTGTTCTGGGTGGCCACACAAAGCTGGCATGGGTGGTGTCCACCGGCCGCGCCCGGAAGGCGTCGGCCATGCGCAAGGCTTCCACCCGCTTGTCGCCGGTCCCCGCCACCTTGACCAGCGCCATCTCGCGCTCGATCCCGGCCTTGGCGCCATCCTTGACGTCCGTCCAGTTGGTGACCTTGTGGGTGGGCACCAGGCGGCGCAGCTGGGTCTCGATCTGCTCGATCACCGCCGGGGTGCCCGAAGTGACGATGGTGATGCGCGAGGTGTGCGTCATGGCATCCACCTCGGCCACCGTCAGGCTTTCGATATTGTAGCCCCGGCCGGAGAACAGCCCGACCACGCGCGCCAGCACGCCCGCCTCATTATCGACCAGGACGGTGAGGGTGTGACGCTCGACATCGCCGGACAATTTGACCTTGGTATCGTGCATCTCAGACCAGCATCTTTCCGGCGTCGCTGATTCCGCCGCCGTCATCGGGCGACAGCAGCATCTCGTTATGCGCCGCGCCAGAGGGGATCATGGGGTAGCAATTCTCCGCCGGATCGACGCGCACATCGAACAGCACCGGCTTTTTGACCGCGATCATTTCCTGGATCTTGTCGTCCAGCTCGGACGGCTTGTCGGCGCGCAGGCCGACACAGCCAAAGGCTTCCGCCAGCTTGACGAAATCGGGCAGCGCCTCGGAATAGGAATGGGAATAGCGCTTGCCATGCAGGATTTCCTGCCACTGGCGCACCATGCCCATATATTCGTTGTTGAGAATGAAGATCTTGATCGGCAGGTCATATTGGATGGCGGTGGACATTTCCTGCATGGTCATCTGCACGGATGCTTCGCCGGCGATGTCAACCACCAGCGCGCCCGGATGGGCCATCTGCACCCCGACCGCCGCCGGCAAGCCATAACCCATGGTGCCCAGCCCGCCCGAGGTCATCCAGTGATTGGGTTCCTGGAAATGGAAACGCTGCGCCGCCCACATCTGATGCTGGCCCACCTCGGTGGTGATGAAGACGTCATCGCGGTGCTTGGTCAGGGCATAGAGCCGGTCGATGGCATATTGCGGCTTGATGATGGTGTCGGAATTGCGATAGTCCAACGACTTCTTGGTCCGCCACTGATCGATCTGTTTCCACCAGCTTTTCAGCGCATCGGCCTGGACCTTGTGCTTCTGGGTCTTCCAGAAGCGGATCATCTCGCGCAGCGCCTTGGTGGCGTCCGCGACAATGCCCAGATCCACCCGCACGATCTTGTTGATCTGCGAGGCATCGATATCCAGGTGAATCTTCCTGGAGCCCGGCGAGAAGGCGCTGACCTTGCCGGTGACCCGGTCGTCGAAACGCGCCCCCAGGCAGATCATCAGGTCGCAATCATGCATGGCGTGATTGGCTTCCCAACTGCCATGCATGCCCACCAGGCCCAGCCATTCGGGACGCGCCGCCGGAAAGGCGCCCAGCCCCATCAGGGTCGAGGTGACGGGAAAGCCGGTGAGATCCACCAGTTCGCGCAGCAGCCGGGACGCTTCGGGGCCGGAATTGATCAAGCCGCCGCCGGTGTAGAAAAGGGGCTTCTTGGCCGCCGCCATCATCTCCACCGCCCTGACGATCGCCGACAGGTCCGGATCGGTCCTGGGCTTGTAGGTGCGGTGATGAATAGACTGCGGCCCGTGATAGCCACCGTTCTGGAACTGGACATCCTTGGGGATGTCGACCACCACTGGGCCGGGACGGCCGCTGGTCGCGATCTCGAAGGCTTCGTGCAGCACGCGGCTCAGGTCATTGACGTCCTTCACCAGCCAATTGTGCTTGGTGCAGGGCCGGGTGATGCCGACCGTATCGCACTCTTGGAACGCATCGGTGCCGATCAGATGGGTGGGCACTTGGCCCGTCAGCACCACCAGCGGAATGGAATCCATCAGCGCATCGGTCAGGCCGGTAACGGCATTGGTGGCGCCCGGACCGGAGGTGACCAGCACTACGCCCGGCTTGCCAGTGGAGCGGGCATAGCCTTCGGCGGCATGCACGGCGCCCTGTTCGTGGCGCACCAGGACATGGGTGATGCCTTCGACCTTGAACAGCGCGTCATAGATCGGCAGCACCGCGCCGCCGGGATAGCCGAAGATATAGGTGACGCCCTGATCCTTGAGGGCGCGAATGACCATCTGCGCGCCCGTCATGGACTGGGCGGCCTGGGTCTGACCCAAAGTCAGCGTATCGTCCTTGTCCATCGTCCTTCCCTCAGTCCTGCAATGCTCGCAACCGCACCAAAGATAAAGGGGCGTTTCCGCCCCTTGTCCGCATGGCCGCTATGCCCATTCCCGAAGCATCAGCTTCGGTGGGCCAGCGGCCGCAAAACTACGAGCAAATTCACCATGGCGCGGGAACCTAAAGATGCTGCGATGCGGCGTCAAGCAATTTCACGCAGAATTCTGTCTGTATTGTGTAATTAAATTGCTAACAAAAGGGTCAAACCAGATATAATGTGCCATTCGATGGCGAAACCACGTCATCTGGCGCTTGGCGAATTGGCGGGTGGCGGTGACGGCGGCGTCCAGCGCCTCGGCCCGGGTCAGGGTTCCCGCCGATAAGGCCTGAAGCGGCCTCAGGCCCAGGAGCTTGGCCGCCGGCAAAGCCGGGTCTAGCCCTTCCAGGC
>JAEKMB010000254.1 GCA_019508105.1 Alphaproteobacteria bacterium | reverse complement strand
CCGCGGCAGATCGTGCCGGGCAAAAAATGCGCAGCGTTAAGCCGCGCTTAAGCATAGCAGGCGCAGGCTCGGCTCGCATTCAAGGCTAACAAAAGGTTACCGCGATGGACCTGCAGGATTTGCCGCTGCTTACCATGCTTCGCCAGCGCATGACCTGGCTCAACCAGCGCCAGGATTTGCTGGCGCAGAACGTCGCCAACTCCGACACGCCGCGTTATATCGCGCGCGATTTGAAGCCGTTGGATTTCGATCAGCTGGTCGGCGGTCAGGGTGCGCAAGGCACCAATATGATGACGACCAACTCTCGTCATATCGCGATTTCCTCCAGCCGCAGCGGCAAGTTCGAGGATCACGAAACCCCGGACCAGGAATTCAACCCCAACGGCAATGCCGTGTCGCTGGAAGTGGAAATGATCAAGGTATCCGACACCCAGGCGCAGTTTCAGGCCGCGGCTAATCTTTATTCCAAGGCCATGACCATGATGAAGACCGCTATCGGGCGCTGATGTCTGGCCCGCGATTTTTTGACAGGAGATAAATGATGGACTTCTCAAAATCCATGTCGGTTGCCGCCTCGGGAATGCGGGCGCAGACCGACCGCATGAAGACGATTTCAGAAAATATCGCCAACGCCAACTCCACCTCGCCGGTGAAGGGCGCCGATCCCTATCGCCGCAAGATCGCCACCATTCACAACAATTTCGACCGCGAGCTGGAAGCCAATCTGGTCCAGGCCGGCAAGCCGATCCCCGACAAAAGCGATTTCCGCGCCCAGTATGACCCCGGCAATCCCAATGCCGACAAGCAGGGCTATGTGAAGCTGCCCAATGTCGACAGCCTGGTGGAAATCATGGACATGCGCGAAGCGCAGCGTTCCTACGAAGCCGACCTGTCGGTGATGGAATCGACCAAGCAGATGCTGGCGAAAACTGTCGATCTTCTCAACAAGTAACCCCTCCGCCCTTCGCTGGCCCTAGGGCCAGCTACGGGCACCTCCCCATGCAAGCGCGCTTCGCGCGCGCCGGGGAGGGAAACTGAAAGAAGGAGCTTAAGTGATGACAATCCCCGCAGCAGCCGCTGCCGCCTACCGCGCCGCCGCCCAGATCGCCACGCCGGGCGCATCGTCCGCCATCACCCCGGCCAATGTGCCGGGCGGCAATTTCTCGGACTTTCTTTCCGGCGCCATCAAGGATTCGATCAGCACCATCCGCCAGGGCGAAAGCGCCGCCACCCAGCAGGTCCAGGGCAAGGCCAATCTGGTGGACGTGGTCCAGTCGGTGAACGCCGCCGAAATCACCTTGGATACGGTGGTGGCGGTGCGCGACAAGGTCGTGGCCGCCTACCAGTCCATCATGAACATGCCGATCTGATCCTTCGCCACCACCATCGACTTCGCCCAGGAGCGTCCGCGCGAGCGGGAGCGACCAAACAAAAAAAGAGACTTGATATGGATCCCGCAACGACAATCGATTTTGCCCGCTCCGCCATCCTGGTTCTGCTGGAAATCATTGCCCCCGCCATGGTCACCGCCCTGGTGGTCGGCTTAGGGATCGGCCTGCTGCAGGCCGTGACCCAGATCCAGGAACAGACCCTGGTGTTTGTGCCCAAGATCGTGGCGATTTTCGTGGTGCTGCTGCTGGCCCTGGTGTTGCTGCTGTCCCTGCCGTTCGCGGGCGCCGCCCTGAGCGGACTGATGACCTATATCGCCGGCCGCATCGCGCGATATTGATTCACAGCCCTCAAGCAGTGAAACGTTAGGGCATTAGAAAAGTGACCATCCATCTTCCCGCGCTATCCGGCATCATCCTCACCTATCTCCTGGTGTTCGCCCGGGTGGGTGCAATGGTGATGCTGCTGCCGGCGATCGGGGAAATGGGGGTGCCGTCCCGCGTCCGTCTGGTTCTGGCGCTGGCCATCGCCTTTGCTTTGACGCCGCAGGTCCAGTCCAACTATCCCGCCATCGCACCCCAGTCCACTGTTGCGCTGGTCATCATGATCGCCCAGGAAGTCACCGCCGGCGTGCTGGTGGGCGCCATGGCGCGCATCATCATGAGCGCCCTGCAGGTGGCCGGTTACCTGATCGCCACCCAGACCGGTCTTGCTTACGCCCAGACCCTGGATCCCACCCAGAATACCCAAGGCGCGGTGGTCGGCAATTTCATGATGCTGCTGGGCACCACCTTGATCTTCCTCACCAACCTGCATCACCTGGCGATCGGCGCCATTGCCGGCAGCTACCGCATGCTGCCGCCGGGCGGTCATCTGCCCACCGGCGACATGGCGCAGTTAGTGATTCAATTGACCTCCTCGTCCTTCGCGCTGGGCTTTCAGCTTGCCGCGCCCTTCCTGGTATTCGGCTTTGCCGTTTATGCCGGGCTGGGCGTGCTGGCGCGGCTGATGCCGCAGCTTCAGATATTCTTTGTCGCGGTGCCGCTCAACATCATGTGCGGCTTTCTGATCATGCTGGCGCTGATCGGCTCGCTGATGACGGTGTTCCTCAACTATTACACCACCTCGATGGCAGTTTTTTTGTAAATGGCAGACGACCAGGACAAGTCGCAACAGACCGAAGAGCCGACAGCCAAGCGGCTGGAGCAGGCGCGCGAAAGTGGCGATGTCGTCAAGTCCGGCGAGGTCAACACTTTCATCCTGCTGGGCGGCGGCACCCTGGCCATCGCCATGTTCGGCAAGCAGGCCGCCCTGGGGCTGGGCCACGCGCTGAGCCTGTTTCTGGAACAGCCCGACACCATGAGCGTGGACGGCGCCGGTCTTGCCGCCATCTTTCGCGCCCTCTTGCCCCAGATCGCACTGGTGCTGGGGCCTTTCTTCGCGCTGATGATGGTAGCGGGCGTGGCCGGCCATGTGCTGCAAAGCCGCCCCAGCCTGTCGTTCGACAAGATCATTCCGGATTTTTCCAAAGTCTCGCCCATGGCCGGCTTCAAGCGCATGTTCGGGGCTGAAGGCTGGATGAACCTGGTCAAGGGCCTGGCCAAGATCGCCATTGTCGGCGTGGCGATCTGGACCCAGCTCTGGCCCGAGCGTGGCGGCCTGGAGGCCATCCTCAACCAGACGGCCGGCGCGGTAGTGGGCGACATGACCCGGCTCTTGTTCAAGGTGCTGATGGCGTCGCTGTCGGCGCTGGCTGCCATCGCGGCGGCGGATTATTTCTGGCAGCGCATGCGCTTCCTGTCGCGCAACCGCATGTCCAAGCAGGAGATCAAGGAAGAGTATCGCCAGAATGAAGGCGATCCCACCATCAAGGCCAAGATCCGCCAACTGCGTCATGAACGCGCCCGCAAGCGCATGATGGCGGCGGTGCCCAGCGCCACCGTGGTGATCATGAACCCGACCCACTTTGCGGTGGCCCTGAAGTATGAAAGCGGCAAGACCGCCGCGCCGGTCTGCGTCGCCAAGGGCGTGGATGCCCTGGCGCTGCGCATCCGCGCCGTGGCCGAGGAAAATGACGTGCCGGTGGTGGAAAATCCGCCGCTGGCGCGGGCCCTTCATGCCGCCATCGAGATCGACGATCCGGTGCCGCCCGAACACTTCAAGGCGGTGGCGCAGGTCATCGGCTATGTGATGCGGCTGCAAGGAAAGCTGCCTGCCAGAGCGGCCAATTAGACCGCTCCGCGCCGGTTGCCGTGCGCCTCGCCCAAGCTCGGACGTTCGTCGCTCAAATTGATCCGTGAGGATCAATATGTTCGCCTTCGGCGAATCGCTTCTCACCGTTAACTTTCTGTCCGCTGACGCCCGAACAGCGTTCAAAAGTCCCTAAAATTAACCAGGAAAATCAGTCATTTAGTGGCTGGAAAGGTTTGGTTAACCAAATCTTGTATTGTGGCGTTAATGAACGCTTCCCGATCCGTTTCCGCGCGCCAAGTGGGGGTCCCCACGGGCGCCTGGCGCTGGGCCGCTCTGGCCTTTGTCGTCCTGGCCCTGGCCGCCGCCGGACTGACCATTGCGGCGCCCCAGGTGGCGGGCTTGGCCGGCTATGCCCTGCTGATCGGCATCGCCCTGGTGGCGGCGCTCTTCCTGTTTGCCGTCTGGCCGCGCACCGGCCGCGCTGCCCAGGACGCGCTGCGCATCGCCGAGGCCGCCGGCAAGGCCAACATCGCCTGGGCCATTACCGGCGAAGATGGCGCGGTGCTGGACTGCAATCCGGTCTATCGCCGCATGGCGGGAGTGGGCGAACGGGAATCCCCGCCGCCGCCCGAACTGGCGCTGTCGGGCGAGCCCAGTGCCGCGGTGCTCTATCGCCTGTCGCGGGATGCCGCCGAAGGCCGCGCCCGTGAAGAAACCTT
>JAEKMB010000253.1 GCA_019508105.1 Alphaproteobacteria bacterium | reverse complement strand
CCCCGCGCCGCCGGCGCTCTGCAATGGCGGATGCTGCTGGAGATGGCCGACAATTGGCAGCGCCCACGCTTTCCGCTCACCGGACGCGACGTGATGCTGGCGGGCGTGCCGGAAGGTCCCGATGTCGGACGGGTGCTGGCGCGGGTCGAGGATTGGTGGGTGGCCAGCGACTTTGCCGCCGACGAAGGCGCCTGCCGTGAGCAGCTCAAGGCCGCCATCGCAAAGGACGGTGCGTGAAGCTGCAATTGCTCGATAGTCTGTCGCTGCCCGGCGATCCCGGCAAGGCGAATGAGGACGCCTTTGGCCATGATGCCATTGCGGCGGTGGTGATCGACGGCGCCACGCCTCTGGGCGAAAGCCTGATGCCGGGGCCCAGCGATGCGGCCTGGATCGCCCAGTTCGGGGCGCGCCGGCTGATGGCGCATCTGAAGGATGGCGATGGCGCGCGCAAAGCGCTGCGCGCCGCCCTGGCCGATACCCAGAAAAGCTTTGAAGCCCTGCGGCGCCAGGAACCGCAGGAGATGTGGCAGATGCCCTGCGGCTCGATGATGCTGGCGGTGCCGGGTGAGGCGAGTGTCGAATTTCTCTGGTTTGGCGATTGCGCCGCGTTGATCAAGCAGGGCGATGCGGCCGTCACGGTGATCGGCGAGAGTTTTGATAAGCGCGCCGGCGAAGCCGCCCGGGCCCAGCAAGTGGCAAAGGAAAAGAAACTGTCGCCGGCCGCCGGCATCAACCGGCCGGAATTTCTGCTGCCGCTGCGCGCCGCCCGCAATGGTATCAACAGCGGGAATCATTGGCTGTTCAGCCCGGACGTCAAGGCGGCCGCGCATGTCTCGCGGCGCCTGGTGAAGGCGGCGCCCGGCAGCACGGTCCTTCTGGCCAGCGATGGGTTGTTGGCGCTGGCGTCGGACTATGGCGCTTACAATGCCGATAGCCTGATGGCGGCGGCGATGCAGAAGGGTCTTGCGGCGCTGGGCACCGAATTGCGCGCCATCGAGGCAGGCGATGCCGTGGGCGACAAGTTTCCGCGCTTTAAGAAGGGCGATGATGCTACGGGATTGTTGTTGCGTCTGACATAACTGTCATTCCCGGCCGAGCGCAGCGTTGCTGCGCGAGGGGAAGGGAACCCAGGTGGACAGACCGGGCGTGATCCATCGACCTGGGTCGTTCGCACGCTGTCGCTACGAACTCCCTCGCGCAAAGCGATGCTTTGCGCTCGCCGGGGATGACATTGGGTGTTAGTTGATGGCGTTCAGAACCTGATGCCCGCCATGCCAGATCATGCTGACGGCGACATAGAGCACGATGGCAAGGCCGATATAGCTGATCCAGCGATAGCGTTCCAAAAGCTTGGCGATGTAGTTGGCTGCCGTGCCCATCAGCGCCACGGACAAGAGCAGGCCGATGACCAGGACATCAAGATGGCCCACCGCGGCGCCGGCCACCGCCAGCACATTGTCCAGCGACATGGAGACATCCGCCAGCACGATTTGCAGAATCGCGCGCTTGAGCGAGGCGCCGGCGTCCATTTTCGGTGAGTCATGACCGTGCGCGCCGCTGCGAATGTCGCGCCAGAAGCGCCAGCAGACCCATAGCAGCAAGAGCCCGCCCGCCAGCCGCAGCCCGATCACCTGCATCAGCTTGACTGCTATCACCGCCAGCACGATGCGCAGCCCCACGGCCGCGACCAGGCCCCACAGGATGACTTTTTTGCGCAAGGGCGCCGGCACGCGCGCCGCCGCCAGGCCGATGACCACGGCATTGTCGCCGGCCAGCACGATGTCGATCATCAGCACCTGGGCCAGGGCAAAGAGGCCGCCCGGCTGAAACAAGGTCAGTTCCATTATGTCTTCCCCGGGAAGCCGCCGGTTTGGCGCAGCGCCTCCCCCAGCACCATCGCGGCGGCCTGGGCGACATTCAAGGACCGCAGGCCCGGCAACAGCGGAATCACCAGCCGGGCATCGGCCGCCGCATGAACCTCGTCCGGCACGCCGGCGCTTTCGCGCCCCACCAATATCGTGTCGCCGGGTGCGAAGGTGAAGCCGGTATAGGGCATGTCCCCCCTGGTGGTGAGCAGGACCAGCCTTCCTGATAGGTTCTTGGCGGGCTGATCGTCCCGGAATCGGGCCCAGGACTGATGGCGGCGGATATCGGCGCTTTTGAGGTAATCCATCCCGGCCCGGCGGAAATTGCGGTCCGACAGCAGAAATCCACAGGGCTCGATGATGTCGATCCCGATCCCCAGGCAGGCCCCCAGCCGCATCAGGCTGCCCGCATTTTGCGGTATATCGGGCTCATATAGCGCCAGTCGCACCCCAAACCTCCGTTTTTGCGCCCTTGCGAATTAAGTCGCGGGCAGAAAAGGCATTTTCTGCGTCATCGTGCCGCAAGACCCTCGAAAACCGACTCTCTATTTTACCGGCCGAACGAACAAGGCGCAGGGGGTCTTGGCGCGTCACCGCGTCAGTACCGCAACCCCGCTTGTTTGTGGCAAGAGTTCAGCGTTTCTTCTTTCCGTTCCAGTATCGAGGGTGGACCCAGTGGCAGCTACGACAAGTGACGCGGGCACGCGACGCGATTTCATCTATGTGGCGTCGGCCTCGATCGGCGCGGTTGGCCTCGATCGGCGCGGTAGGCGCCGACGCCCTGGCCTGGACCTTCATAGACCAGATGAAGCCCACCACCTCAGCACTGGCGCTGGCCTCCACCGAAATAGATCTCTCTCCCATCCAGCCCGGTCAGCAGATCGTCTACAAGTGGCGCGGCCATCCCTTGTTCGTGCGCCGCCGCACCCCGGCCGAGATTGCCGCCGCCAAGGCGGTGGACGTGGCCTCGCTGCCCGATCCCCTCGCCTACAACCAGAACCTTGCCGATAGCGCCCCGGCCACTGACGCCAACCGCGCCATCAAGCCGGAATGGCTGGTGTTGATCGGGGTCTGCACCCATCTGGGCTGCACCCCCACCGTTTCCACGCCGCAGATTCCGGAAGGCGAATATGGCGGCTGGCTCTGCCACTGCCATGGCTCGATGTACGACACCGCAGGACGCATCCGCAAAGGCCCGGCGCCGCGCAATCTGGAAGTGCCGCCCTATTCATTCCTGTCTGATACCCGCATCAAGGTCGGCTAACGGAGAACAACATCAATGTCTGGCCCTTCGACCTACACTCCCAAGTCCGGTTTCGAGCGTTGGCTCGATGCCCGCCTGCCGCTGCCGCGCCTGATGCATGACACCATGCAGACCTTTCCAACGCCGCGGAACCTGAACATCTGGTACACCTTCGGCGGCATTCTGACTTTCTGCCTGGGTGTTCAGATCCTGACCGGCGTGGTGCTGGCGATGCATTATGTCGCCAATGCGGGCATGGCCTTTGACAGCGTCGAAGCCATCATGCGCGACGTCAATTACGGCTGGCTGATGCGCTACATGCATTCCAACGGCGCCTCCATGTTCTTCCTGGCCGTCTATATCCATATGTTCCGCGGCCTTTATTACGGGTCCTACAAGGCGCCGCGCGAGCTGATCTGGATCATCGGCGTGCTGATCTATCTGCTGATGATGGCCACCGCCTTCTTCGGCTATGTGCTGCCCTGGGGCCAGATGTCCTTCTGGGGCGCCACCGTCATCACCAACCTGTTCACCGCCATTCCGGTGGTGGGCACGCACATCGCCACCTGGCTGTGGGGCGACTTCGCGGTGGGCGACGCCACCTTGAACCGCTTCTTCTCGCTGCATTACCTGCTGCCCTTCATCATCGCGGCCGTGGTGGGACTGCATATCTGGGCGCTGCATGTGCCGGGCAACAACAACCCCACGGGCATCGATGTGAAGAGCCCGCAGGACACGGTGCCCTTCCATCCCTATTACACCGTGAAGGACGCCTTCTATCTGGTCTGCTTTGTCATCCTGTTCGCCGCTTTCGTGTTTTATTGGCCGGACTTTTTCGGCAACCCGGACAATTACCAGCCGGCCAATCCTCTGGTGACGCCGCCGGACATCGTGCCGGAATGGTACCTCCTCCCTTTCTACACCATGCTGCGGTCCATCCCGAACAGGCTCTTGGGCGTGATCGTGATGGGCGGCGCCATCGTGACCCTCGTGTTCATCCCCTGGC
>JAEKMB010000252.1 GCA_019508105.1 Alphaproteobacteria bacterium | reverse complement strand
GCCAGCCCGGTGGAAAAGGCCCAGACCCTGCTGAAGCTGGCGACGGGCGGCATCCTGACCGAGGGCCAATTGTCGGTCAGAGCGCGGGAATTGATCCTAGGTTACATGTCCAAACCCGGTTTCCTCACCGGCTATATGGCCGCCCAGGCAAAAGACGGCGAAGCGCCGGACAGCGAAAAGGTGATGGCCGAGCTGATGGAGACCCTGGGCAAGGCGGGGATCACTGCTGAGACGGGGCTGAAGTCGATCGCCGCTTAAACCTCGGTTTCATGGCCCGCAAGTTCGTAGCGCCAGCGTGCGAACGGGCCACCCAGGTGACGGCAGCGCCAAACCTGCAAGCAATAGCAAAACACCAGCTGGGTGGCCCGCACTCCGGCGGGCCATGACAGTTTAGCTAGTGCGCAGCATCCCAGTTATCCGCCGCGCGTGCCTCAACCACCAGCGGCACGGAAATCTCCACTGCCGGTAGGGATGCCTTTTCCATCACCGACTTGATCAGCCTGGCGGCCTTGTCCACTTCCTTGTCCGGCGCCTCGAAGATCAGTTCGTCATGCACCTGCAGCAGCATGTTGGCTTTGATCCCGGCCTCGGATAGCGCGTCCGGCAGCTTGACCATGGCGCGGCGGATCACATCGCCGGCCGAACAGGGTCTCGACATAGCCCTTTTCGCGCGCGAGCTGCTTGGTCTCTTCCATATAGTCGCGGATGCCGGGGAAGCGGGTGAAGTATTTCTTGATGTAGTCGGAGGCTTCGCTTTGCGAAATGCCCAACTGGTTGGCCAGGCCGAAACCCGAAATGCCGTACACAATGCCGAAATTGATCGCCTTGGCACGGCGGCGTACCTCGGCCGGCATGTCCTTGACCGGCACGCCGAAGATCTCCGATGCCGTCATGGCGTGAATGTCCAGGTTTTCGGCAAAGGCTTTTTTCAGTTCGGGAATGTCGGCGATATGGGCAAGCAGCCGCAGCTCGATCTGGCTATAGTCGGCGCTGATCAGCTTGTTGCCTTTGGCGGCGACGAAGGCCTGGCGGATGCGGCGGCCCTCTTCCGTGCGCACCGGGATGTTCTGCAGATTGGGATCGGTGGAGGCCAGCCGCCCGGTGGAGGTCGAGGCCATGGCATAAGAGGTGTGCACCCGGCCGGTCTTTTGATTGATGAAGCCGGGCAGGGCATCGGTATAGTTGCCGCGCAGCTTGGCCAGCCCGCGCCATTCCAGCACCTTCTTGGCAATCGGATGGCCTTGCAGCGCCACATCTTCCAGCACATCGCTGTCGGTGGACCAGGCGCCGGTCTTGGTCTTGCGCCCGCCTTCAAGCTTCATGCGGTCGAACAGGATCTCGCCCAACTGCTTGGGCGAGCCGATATTGAAATCTCCGCCGGCCAGCTTGTGAATCTCGCCTTCCAGCGCCACCTGGGTCTTGGCGAAATCGTTGGAGAACTTGCGCAGCATTTCGGGATCGATGGTGATGCCGGCCCGCTCCATGTCGGCCAACACCATCACCAGCGGCCGTTCCAGCGTCTCATAAACGCAGCGCTTGGATTTTTCCCGCAACTGCGGCTTGAGCAGCATGTAGAGCCGCAACGTGACATCGGCATCTTCGGCGGAATATTTGGTCGCTTCCGCCACCGGCACGCAGTCAAAGGTCAGCTTGTCCTTGCCCTTGCCGGTCACTTCACTGAAGGCGATGGGATTGTGTGACAGATGAAGCTGGCTGAGCTCGTCCATGCCATGGCCGTGCAAGCCGCCTTCCAGCACATAGGAGATCAGCATGGTGTCATCGATGGGGTAAAGGCGGATGCCGCGCTGCAGGAACATCAGCGCGTCATATTTGAGGTTCTGGCCGACCTTCAAAACGCTGTCGTCTTCCAGCAGCGGCCCCAGAATCTTCAGCACATCGGCTTCGGCCATTTGGGCGATGGCTTCGCCGCCGTCCTGGGCCTGGGACAGGTCCAGGGAGAGTCCGTCGCCCTTGCGATGGCCGCAGGGAATGTAACAAGCCTCGCCCGGCGCCACCGCCAGGCTCGCGCCGCACAGCTTGGCGGTCATGGGATCCAGCGAGGTGGTCTCAGTGTCAACGCAGACGATGCCGGTGGCATGAGCGCGCGCCACCCACTTCTCCAGTTCTTTTGCTGTGGTGACGGTGACATAGGCATCGTGGTTGATAGGGCTGCGCAAGGCCGCATCCACCGCCGGCGTTTCGGGCTTGGGCAGTTGCGGCTCGCGCGGCAGCACATTGGCCACGCTGGGCGCCGGGGTGATGGCGTCCAGGTCTTCGACATTGTAATGCGCCGCCACCCGCTTGGTGATGGAACCAAACTCCATCGCCTTGAGAAAGCTGATCAGTTCTTTGCAATCGGGCTCATGCACCGCGAATTCGTCCGGCTTTTCCTTGAGCGGAACGTTCTGATCCAAGGTCACCAGCTTCAGCGAAATGCGGGCATTTTCCGCATTCTCGATCAGAGTCTCGCGGCGCTTGTTCTGTTTGATCTCGCCTGCTTTGCTGAGCAGCGTTTCCAGATCGCCGTAGGTGTTGATCAGCTCCGCCGCGGTCTTGATGCCGATGCCCCTGACCCCGGGCACATTGTCAGTGGAATCCCCGGCCAGGGCCTGGACCTGGACCACCTTGTCGGGGGTGACGCCGAATTTCTCCAGCACTTCGGCCGAAGCCAGCCGCCGGTTCTTCATGGTGTCCAGCAGCTCGATCTTGCCGTCCTCCACCAGTTGCATCAGGTCCTTGTCGGAGGAGATGATGGTGCAGCGGGCGCCGGCCTCGCGTGCCAGCCGCGCATAGGTGGCGATCAGGTCGTCGGCCTCATAGCCGTTCATTTCCACGCAAGAGACACCGAAAGCGCGGGTGGCGTCGCGCACCAGCGGAAATTGCGGGATCAGATCATCGGGCGGCGGCGGACGATTGGCCTTGTATTCCTTGTATATCTGGTTGCGGAAGGTCTTTTCGCTGGCGTCGAAGATCACCGCCAGATGGGTGGGCTGGTCCGGGCCCTTCATGTCGTCGAGCAGCTTCCACAGCATGTTGCAGTAGCCCGACACCGCGCCGGTGGGCAGGCCGTCAGATTTGCGGGTCAGCGGGGGAAGCGCGTGATAGGCCCGGAACAGATAGCCCGAACCGTCCACCAGATAGAGATGGTCGCCCTTTTTAAGAGCGGTCAATGCCAATTACTCAATGGTGCGTCGCCCCGGCCTTGAGCACAAAGCGCTTGTCGCAATAGGGGCATTCCACGAAATGCTCATCGCCCATTTCCAGGAAGACTTTGGGATGGCCCAGGGCCCCGCCGCCGCCATCACAGGCGACGCGGGTGCTGTCGGTTTCGACGATTTCGGGAGCCTGGAC
>JAEKMB010000251.1 GCA_019508105.1 Alphaproteobacteria bacterium | reverse complement strand
ATATGGCTCCATCATCTTCATCGCCGGCAATATTCCAGGCATCAGCGAGATTGCACCGCTGCTGATCGTCACCAAGCTGGAACAATATGACTATGCCGGGGCCGCGGCCATCGGCGTGGTGATGCTGGCCGCCAGCTTTATGCTGCTGCTGGCGCTGAACGGGCTGCAAAGCTGGGCGGCTAAGCGCAGATGACAAAACGAATCTTAAAACCGATCGAAGATCCGCTGTGGCTCAAGCTGCTCTTGGGTGGGGTGACGATCGGCTTCATCGCCATTCTGCTGCTGTTGCCGCTGGTGCTGGTGTTCAAGGAAGCCCTGGCCGGCGGGCTCGGCGGCTTCTGGACCTCAATGACCGAGCCCGATGCCCTGGCCTCGGTGCGGTTGTCTCTGATCGCCGCCGGTATCGCGGTGCCGTTGAACACGGTGTTCGGTATCGCCGCCGCCTGGGCCATCGCCAAGTATGATTTTCCGGCCAAGACTTTTTTGGTGACCCTGATCGATCTGCCCTTTTCGGTATCGCCGGTGGTGGCGGGCCTGGTCTATGTGCTGGTGTTCGGCATGCAGGGCTGGCTGGGTCCCACGTTGGTGGATCACAATGTTCATATCCTGTTCGCGCTGCCCGCCATTGTGCTGGTCACCATCTTCGTGACCTTTCCCTTTGTGGCGCGCGAGCTGATCCCGCTGATGGTGGACCAGGGCCGCGACGAGGAAGAGGCCGCCGCTACCCTGGGTGCCAGCGGTTTTCAGACCTTCCTGCGCGTCACCCTGCCCAACATCAAATGGGGCCTGCTCTATGGCGTGCTGCTTTGTAATGCCCGCGCCCTGGGCGAGTTCGGCGCGGTGTCGGTGGTTTCGGGCCATATCCGCGGTGTTACCAACACCATGCCGCTGCATGTCCAGCTTCTCTACGACAATTACGATTATGCCGGCGCCTTCACCGTCGCCGCCTTGCTGGCGATGCTGGCGCTGCTCACCCTTGCCCTCAAGTCCGTCCTGGAATGGCGCTATGCAGATGAACTGGCCGCCGCGCACCGTCATTAGGAGAGCGCGTCGGCGAGAGCCGGAGCGCAATTGGAGAAGATCATGTCTTTGAACGTCGATTCCGTCACCAAGAAATTCCGCCGCTTTCCGGCGCTGAACGGCGCCAGCTTTGTGGCGCCGCAAGGCAGCTTTGTCTCGCTGCTGGGACCGTCGGGCTCGGGCAAGACCACTCTGCTGCGCATTCTGGGCGGGCTGGAATTCGCGGACAGCGGCATGGTGCGCTTCGCCGATCTCAACTGGCTGGACATGCCGGCCCGCACCCGCAATGCGGGCTTTGTGTTCCAGCAATATGCGCTGTTCCGGCATATGAGCGTGGCCGACAATATCGCTTTCGGGCTGAAGGTGCGGCCGCGGAACAAACGTCCGTCTGCTGCCGACATCAGAAATCGGGTCACCGAGCTTCTGGCGCTGGTGCAGCTTCCCGGCCTGGAAGACCGCTATCCCAGCCAGCTTTCCGGCGGCCAGCGCCAGCGCGTGGCGCTGGCGCGGGCGCTGGCCATCGAGCCGCGCATGCTGCTGCTGGACGAGCCGTTCGGGGCCTTGGACGCCAAGGTGCGCAAAGAGCTGCGCGCCGACCTGCGCCGCATCCATGACCATGCCGGCGTCACCACCGTCTTCGTCACCCATGACCAGGAAGAAGCCTTTGCCGTGGCCGATCTGGTGGCGGTGATGAAGGATGGCCGTATCGAACAGTATGGCGCGCCCGCCGATATGCGGCGCAATCCGCGCACGCCCTTCGTCTCGGAATTCCTCTCCGCCTAAATGCCGGCGATGGACTTGGCCACCGCTTCCGCGACTTTGATGCCGTCCACGCCGGCCGAAAGAATGCCGCCGGCAAAGCCGGCGCCTTCGCCGCCCGGATAAAGTCCCGATGTGTTCAGACTTTGATAGTCTGCGCCGCGCGAGATGCGGATAGGCGAAGACGTACGTGTCTCCACCCCCGTCAGCACCGCATCGGCACGGTCAAAGCCGCGGATCTGCTTGCCGAAGGCGGGCAGGGCCTCGCGGATCGCTTCGATGGCATAGGCCGGCAGACAAGAGGACAGGTCGGTCGGCGTCACGCCCGGCCGGTAGGATGGGATCACCTCGCCCAGGGTAGTGGAAGGTTTGGCGGCGATAAAGTCACCCACCAACTGCGCCGGCGCGGCATAGGTGCCGCCGCCTGCCGCGAAGGCGGCTTCTTCCCATTGCCGCTGCAAGGCGATGCCCGCCAGCGGGTGACCGGGGAAGTCCTCGGCGGGCGTCACGCCCACCACAATGCCGGCATTGGCGTTGCGCTCATTGCGGGAATATTGGCTCATGCCATTGGTGACGACGCGGCCCGGCTCGGACGCCGCCGCCACCACCGTGCCGCCCGGCCTCGATGGCGACGCCGCGCTGATAGAGCATCTCGAACAGGTCACGGGCGCTATGGCCTGGCGCCAGCACGACATGGCGGCTTTGGATGTCTTCGCCGCTTTCCAGCCGCACGCCACGCACCTGGCGTTCCGGGGTCAGCAGCAAGTCGGTGACCTTGCTCTGGAAGCGGTACTCGCCGCCCAAGGCCTCGATGTTCCGGCGCATGGCTTCCACCATGGTGACCAGCCGGAACGTGCCGATATGGGGATGGGCTTCGGTGAGAATTTCCTCCGGTGCGCCCGCCGCCACGAATTCGGTCAGCACCTTGCGGCCCAGATGGCGCGGATCCTTGATCTGGCTGTAAAGCTTGCCGTCGGAGAAAGTTCCGGCGCCGCCTTCGCCGAATTGGACATTGGATTCCGGATTGAGCACCGAGCGCCGCCACAGGCCCCAGGTATCCTTGGTCCGTTCCCGCACCACCTTGCCGCGCTCCAGGATGATGGGCCGGAAACCTGATTGCGCCAGGATCAGGCCGGCGAACAGGCCGCAAGGCCCGGCGCCGATCACCACAGGACGCTGGAAAGACGATGGTGCCTGCGCCACTGGCATGTAGGCCATGTCGGGCGTGGGTCGGGCATCCCTGGGCGCCCGGCTTTCGTCTTTCAGCCGAACATCAACGGTATAGACATAGACAATCGCCTGCTTGTTGCGGGCGTCATGACCGCGCTTGAACACCTGCCAGTCCAGCAGCGCCTCGGCCGGTAGCTTGAGCTTTTTGAGAATGGCAGCTTTCAGCGCCTCGGATGGATGGCCGAGCGGAAGCTTGATGTCGGTGA
>JAEKMB010000250.1 GCA_019508105.1 Alphaproteobacteria bacterium | reverse complement strand
GATGCCGGCGGTCAGGCCTGCGCCATTGTCGGCCTGCACGCTGCCGGGATCGAGCACGGCATAGCCCCAGCCCCGCGCCAGGATCTGTGCCCGCCAGTCCGGACCCGGAGGCGGTGGCGGTGCGCCGGGAAATGGCTGCGGATTGACGGCGCCGAACTGGATGATGACGGGCACCCGGCCCTTGGTATTGGCGGGCAAGGTGAGCGCCATGTCGATATCCACGGCGATGGCGGGATCGGCGGAATTGTCCACCCGGCCATCCAGCCGGCGGGTCACGGCGGCGATGCCGCCCACGCTTTCTGTTTTGGTTTGCGTCACGGACCAAGCGACCTTGGGCGTGACTTTGGGGGCGCGGCCGAAAATCTCCCGGTCAAAAGCTTCCACGATCTGGGGCCGGCGCAGCTTCCACCATTGCGCCGGTGTTTTGGTTTCCTTGCCATTGTTCAGCCGCAGCACATCGGAGCTATAGGGATAAGGCGCCGAGGCGGCTTCGTCATAGTTGGGGACGTTCGGCGCATCCACCGGGCTGTGGGCGTCGTCCACCTGGCGCAGCTTGCCGAGCTTCAGCGCCGCCTGCTCGCGCAGATATTCCTTCTGGGTGGCCTCCATGATGGCCTGGCGCTCCAGCGTCGCGGGAATGACGATGCGGGGTCCGAGATAGGGCACGTCGGAGTTCTTGTAGGTGACGGTCGCAGCAGATGCGGGCGCCGCCAGCAGCAGCAGACCAGCCAAAATAAAAGTCGTTTTGGTCATGGGCGCCTTGGAAATCTTTTGCCGCAGGCTAACAGCAATCCGCACGCCAGACCAAGCACGGCCTACGCCGCTTTTTTGCCCGTGTTGCGGCCGCTTTCGAACGCCAGGATGTCACCCGGCTGGCAGTCCAGCGCCTCACAGATCGCGGCCAGGGTGGAAAAGCGGATCGCTTTTGCCTTGCCGGTCTTGAGGATGGAGAGATTGGCCAGGGTGATGTCCACTTTCTCCGCCAGCTCTGTCAAGGTCATCCGCCGGGCATAGAGCATGTCGTCCAGCTTGACGATGATCTCCATGGATCAGACGGTCCCTTCCAGTTCGTCCCGCATTTGCGCGCCGCGGCGAAAGATCTGCGCCAGCACGAAAATCAGCAGCACCGCCAGGATGCCGATGGGCGACAGGTCGAACCCGGTCTGGACATGGTCGCTCACCTCTTTGGGAAACAGCGACATGATCATATCGGCGGTGAGGCCCACCACCTGCATCGCCAGCAGCAGCCAGCCGATCTGCATCAGCCGCCGCGCATTGTCCTCGACAAAGGGGTCCGTCTCCGCGGTCTTCACGATCCGGGCCGTCATCAACAGCACCAGGGTCAGGAGGGCCAGCAGGAAGATGCCGGAGGCGCAGGCGGCCATCCCGGCTACAAAGACCAGACCAAGAGAAATATCCTTGATCTCCTTAAGGTCCTCGGCCGGGATGGGCAGATGCACAAGCCCTGCCGCCGCCAGGGCGCAGACGCCGAAGGCCAGCATCAGCACCGCGGTCAGGAACAGGCTGACCAGCATAGCGGCATTCAGCGTCCAGCCGGTCGCAGTGAACAGATGATGTGCTTTGGGCATTTGGCTCTCCATCCCAGATTCATCGGTATTCGGCAATTACATTATTGATTTGCGATCATATGTATATCGAATAACGATAACCATGTCAAGCGGCAAAACTGGACGGCCCAGCGGTTCGGGGGCGGGCAGCCGTCGCGGTTCTGTCATAGATTGCGCTGGGTCATGCGAGACAAGACACGTGAAGCTGCTGCTGGTGGAAGACGACCGGGAAACCGCGGGGCATATCGTGGATGCCTTGCAGGGACACGGTCACGCCGTCGAACATGTGGATAACGGCACTGAAGGTCTGGCGCGCGCCATGACGGGCGAACATGCCGCCCTGATTGTGGACCGCATGTTGCCGGGCCTGGATGGGTTGACCCTGGTGCGGCGGCTGCGCGCGGAAGGACACCAGACCCCGGTGCTGTTTCTCACCACCATGAGTGGGCTGGACGACCGGGTCGAAGGCCTGGAAGGCGGCGCCGACGATTACCTGGTCAAGCCTTTCGCCTTTGTCGAACTGTTGGCGCGGGTCAATGCCATCACCCGGCGCGCCGACGGCGCCGAGCCCACCAGACTGCGCCTGGCCGATCTGGAAATCGACCTGATCCGGCGCACCGCCAGCCGCGACGGCAAGGCGATCGAGCTTCAGTCCCAGGAATTCCGCCTGCTGGAATATCTGCTGCACAATGCCGGGCGGGTGGTCACCCGCACCATGCTGCTGGAAAATGTCTGGGATCTGCACTTCGATCCCCGCACCAATATCGTGGAGACCCATATGAGCCGGTTGCGCTCCAAGGTGGACCGGGGCTTCGGCATCGAACTGATCCGCACCCTGCGCGGCACAGGGTATGTCCTGCGTGCGGATTAGGTTTCTCCATACCGAAGCCTTCCGGCTGGCGGCCATCTATGTCGGCGTGTTCGCGCTGTCGGTGCTGGTGCTGGGGAGCGTGGTGCTGGTCATCACCGACCGCGCCTTCCGCGACCAGATGGTGCAATTCTCCAGCGCCGACATCGCCACCATCCGGGCAGGCTACAAGGGCGGCGGCCTGCACGAAGCCCTGGAAGTGATCGAGCAAAGCATGGCGTCGCCCAGCAACTCCGACTTTTTCCTGTTGCAGCAGGGAAAGACCCGCCTTGCCGGCAACCTGCCCGCCATGACACCGCAAACCGGCACCGTCTCGCAGCGATCTCAACCGGGTGCACAAGGCGCAAGCGCAGATCGTCCAGACCATGGCCTGGCTGTTCGCCGCCGCGTTGCTGCTGGCAGTGCTGGGCGGGGCCCTGGTCAGCCGCAGCTTCCTGCGGCGCAGCGACGCCATGGGACGGGCCTGCCGCGCCATCATGGACGGCGATCTCAAGGCCCGCATTCCGGTGCGCGGCACCCAAGACGAACTGGACAGGCTGGCCGCAACCATCAACGAGATGCTGGACCGCATCGCCACCCTGATGGAAAATCTGCGCCAGGTCACCAACGACATCGCCCATGATTTGCGCACGCCGGTGTCGCACCTGCGCCAGGGGCTGGAGCGGGCGCGCGAAGGGGCGGTGCAAACCCATTCCGCGGCCCTGGAGGCCACCATCGGCAAGACCGATGAAATCCTGGCGCTGTTCGCCGCCCTGCTGCGCATCGCCCAGATCGAAGGGGGCGCCCGGCGCGCCGCCTTCACGGTGCTGGATCTCGCGCCGGTGCTGGAACATATGCGCGAGATGTTCGGTGCGGTCGCCGAAGGCGCCGGACATCATCTGATCTTGGCGGCAAAGGATGCACCCGCCATCCGCGGCGACCGTGCCCTGATCATCCAAATGCTTTCCAACCTGATCGAGAATGCCATCCTGCATACGCCGCAGGGCACCACCATCACCCTGGCGCTGTCGCAGGATCAGGACCGCGCCGCCGTCACCGTCAGCGATGATGGACCGGGGGTGCCGCCGGAAGAACATGAAAAGCTGTTCCAGCGTCTCTACCGGCGTGAAGCCAGCCGCTCGCATCCCGGTTACGGCCTGGGCCTGTCCATGGTGGCGGCGATTGCCGATCTGCATGGCGCCGCCGTCACGGTGGAGACGCCGCCCGGCGGCGGATTGTCGGTCCGCCTGTGCTTTCCTGCCGCGTCCAGGAACGAGCATCAGCCGCTCGCCCAGGAACGCCGCGGCGAACAGCGCCACCAGCAGCACGCTCATCTTGTCGATCGGCGCCACGCCCGAGGCCGGCCCGGACTTGAGAGCGCGGTAATAGCAGACCCAGGAGGCGCCGGTGGCCAGGGCCGAGAGCAGCAGAAACAGCCAGGTCTTGCGCGGCACCGCATCCAGCGGCTGCCAGGCATGGGTTGCGGCGACGAACAGTGCCAGCACAGCCAGGATGATGACGGTGCGGATCAGGGTGGCAAAATCGGAATTGACGTTCTCGACCCCGATCTTGCCGAAGATCGCCGTCAGGGCGGCAAACACCGCCGAAAGCACGGCCCAGAACGGCCAGGAGGCCAGCACGACGCGCATCTTTCTCTCCCAACATTGGGAATAATTATTCCCCCCGCCGGATTGCAGCATACCTCTTGCCACACGGCCATGGAAAAATGGCTCAATCAGGGAGGCGACCATGAAATCACATTGGAAGACCGCTGCCGTGCTTTGCGCTCTGTTGACCGTGCCGGTGGCAGCCGCGCCCGCCGGCTATCATGTGGTAACCAGTATCACCCTGGGCGGCGATGGCGGCTGGGACTATATCAATCGCGATCCGGACAGCGGCAACCTCTTCATCACTCGCGGCAGCCATGTGATGGTGGTGGACCCCGCCAGCGGAAAACTGTTGGGCGACGTGCCCAACTTGATGGGCATTCACGGCACCGCTTTTGCCAACGGCAACGCCTATGTCAGCGAGGGCGGCGCGAACCGGATTGCGATCATCAATCCCAAAAGCATCACCAAGACCGGCGAGATTGCGGTCGGCGGGCGGCCCGACAGCATCATCTATGATCCTTTCTCCAAACGCCTCTTCACGTTCAATTCCACCAGCAAGGATGCCACCGCGGCCGACCCTGTCACTGCCAAGGCGGTGGGAACGGTGCCCCTGGGCGGCAAGCCGGAAGCGGCGGTCAGCGATGAGGCCGGCACCATCTATGTCAATATCGAGGACACCAGCGAGCTGGTCGCCTTCGATGCCAGGACCCTGGCGGTGAAAAAGCGCTATCCGCTGGCGCCTTGCCAGGAGCCCTCCGGCATCGCCGCCGATCTTCGCCATGGCCGCGTCTTTTCCGGCTGCGATAACAAGATGATCGCGGTGACGGACATGAAGACCGGCAAGCTGGTGGCCCGGATTCCCATCGGCGAAGGCGTGGATGCCAACCGCTTTGATCCGGCCACCGGGCTGGTGTTCAGCTCCAATGGCGAATCCGGCACGATGACGGTTGCCCATGAGGACGGTCCTGATAAGTTCACCATCCTGCAGAATCTGCCTACCGCGGAAGGCGCCCGCACCATGGAACTGGACCCCACAAGTCACAGACTGTTCACGGTGACGGCGCAGCGCAAGCCCGGCACGCCGACCGCCGACCGGCCCAATCCCCGGCCGGTGCCCGTTCCCGGCACCTTCCGGCTGATCGTCCTGGACCGCTGATGCGCGGCCGGCACTGGATGGGATTTGCGGCGCTGCTGCTGCTTGCGGCGTGCGGCAAGCCTGCGGCCGAAAAGCCGGCGGAGAAGGAAGCCGAGACACCAGGCCTTACCCTGAAGGCGGAAGAGATCAAGAGCCTGGGCATCGTCACCGTGCCGGCCCGCCCCGCCGCCTGGCGCCAGCAGATCACGGGCTATGGCGTTGTGACCGCGCTGGACACCATCGCTGTGAACGATGCCGAAGTGCTGACGGCGCGGGCGGCGGCGGCCCAAAGCCAGGCGGTGGCGGCGCGCGCCCAGTCGCTCTCCACCGGCGAGGAAGCCGCGGTGTCGCGCGAACTGGTGGAAACCGCACAGAGCAAGGCCGCGGCCGACCGCGCGGCCCTGATGCTGGCGGAGCGCAAGACCGATGCCGCTTTTGGGCATAATGCGCCCTGGCATGACGCGGCCTCTCGCCAGGCGGTGATGGCGCGGCTGGCGTCGGGCAGAAGCGTGCTGGTGCGCGTCACCTTTCCGCTGGGCGCGCTGGGCAACAGAGTCCCTGCCGCCCTCCAGATCGCCCGGCTGGGCGCCAATCCCAAAAGCTGGACTACCAGCACAATCTGGGAGGCCCCGGCCGACAGCGCTTTTCCGGGGCGCGGCTTTTACGCGCTGCTGGACGGCAGCGACCTGGCGCAAAATGAGCATGTCACGGCCATGGTGCCGGTCGGCGCCGCCCAAACAGGCGTAACTGTCCCCGCAGCGGCGCTGATCTATGGCGACAATGAAGCCTGGGTCTATGTCCAGACCCAGCCGCAGACCTTCCTCAAGACCAGGATCGATATCGGCAAGCCGCTGGGCGACGGCTATTTCGTGGCGGACGGCGCCGGCATCCGCGCCGGCCAGAACGTCGTGACCAGCGGAGCCGGCCTGCTGCTGGCGCGCGAAACCAATCCCAGCACCTAAGCCGAGGAATAAGCCATGCGTTGGCTGGTGGACCTTTGCG
>JAEKMB010000249.1 GCA_019508105.1 Alphaproteobacteria bacterium | reverse complement strand
GGCCAGCATATTCACCTTGCCGGCCTCGCGGCCGATCTGGTTGCCGATGGCCCAGGCCAATGCCGCCGCCAGCACCAGTCCCAGCCCCAGCAAAGTGACGCCATGGCCGTTATGGGCGGCGACCACGCCCATTCCCGCCAGCGCCAGGGCGAAGGCGCCAAGCTGATGCGGCTTGATGCGCTCACGGTCGCGCAGCATGGCCAGGCCAATGGTGAAGAAGACTTGCATCTGCACCACCGCCGAGGCCAGGCCCGGCGGGATACGGCCGTTCATGGCAATGAACAGCATGCCGAACTGTCCCGGCCCGATGGCGACGCCATAGGCCGCCAGATTGGTCCAGGCAATTTTCGGCCGCGGCAGGAAGAAGGCGAGGGGCAGCAGCACAAAGACAAAGCGCAGGGACGCGAAGAACAAAGGCGGCAGACTATCGAGCCCCAGCCGGATCACCACGAAATTGGTGCCCCAGACGAACACCACGGCCACCGCCAGCAATGCGTCGCGCCAGGAAAGTTGCGGTGACATGAAGATCCCCGAGTCGGGCGCGACTATAGAAGGTTCCGCAGCCGGCCCGATGCGCAAATGCGGCATGGCAGCCCCAATATGCGGAGCATTTGCCTGGTATTTTAAAGGCATTTCCAAGGCAGGTGAAACCGCCGGGTAGCAACCGGCATTGGATAATCAGGCGTACTTCACACCCCAGGTTATACCCATGAAACTGCTTCGTCTGCTTTCGGTCCTGTTCGGTTCACCCGTGCACGAGTCGCGCAAGGTGCGCCATGTGTGGTGGCCCAATTCGCCGGGATTTCTGTAACAGCCAGTATTTTGCGTAACGCCATGGCGATTGGCGCGTTGTACAGCCATGAGCGATCCCAAGACCGACAAATCCACCCCCGTTCCGGTGGAAATGCCCATGTCCCAGGCCAGGGACGGCAAGGTGCCGGACAAGCCGGTGCCCGTCCCGGCGGATGATCCGGCCGTCGCCACCCTCGCGGACAGCGTCCATGCCAATGCCTGAGGCGCCCTCGCTGTAACCAGGCGCCCCGCCCCCGCGAACTCCCCGGCAGATGTGCTAGACACGCCCCGGGAGTTTGACGTCCATGATCCTGTTCCTGCTGTCCTACCTGGGCGGTGTGCTGACCATTCTCAGCCCCTGCATCCTGCCGGTGCTGCCGTTTGTCTTTGCCCGTTCGGACCAGCCCTTTGTCCGCTCCGGCCTGCCGCTGCTGGCCGGCATGGCGGTGACCTTCGCCGTTATCGCCACGCTGGCGACCTTGGGCGGAAGCTGGGCGGTGCATGCCAACCAATATGGGCGCATCGCCGCCATGGTGCTGCTGACCCTGTTCGGCCTGACCTTGCTGTTGCCGTCGCTGGCGGAGCGGCTGACGCGGCCGCTGGTGGCGCTGGGTTCGCGTCTCTCCAACCAGGCCAATGAGGCGGAGCGCGGCAGCGTCGGCGCTTCGTTGTTGCTCGGCGTGGCGACGGGATTGCTGTGGGCGCCCTGCGCCGGTCCGATCCTGGGCCTGATCCTCACCGGGGCGGCGATCCGGCGCGGCGACTTCGCTGGCCGCCGCCTTGCTGGTGGGGGGGCGTTTGTTCGCCGCCATGAAACAATCCCTGGGCGCGGGCGAATGGATTCGCCGGGTGCTGGGTGTGCTGGTGCTGGCGGGTGTGGTTGCCATAGCGCTGGGCCTGGACACCGGCCTTCTCACCAAGCTGTCGCTCACCCGCACCACCAGCATCGAGCAATCGCTGCTGGAAAAAGTGGGCCTGGAGCGCAAGACCCATACGATCGCGGTGGCCGGCAGCAGCCTGCCGGTGGAAGGCACCATGCCGGAGCTGACCGGGGCGGTGGAATGGCTGAACTCGCCGCCGCTGAGCCGCGCCGAGCTGCGCGGCAAGGTGGTGCTGGTGGATTTCTGGACCTATTCCTGCATCAACTGCCTGCGTGCGCTGCCCTATACAAATGCCTGGGCGCAGAAGTACAAGGATCATGGCCTGGTGGTGATCGGGGTGCATGCGCCGGAATTCGCCTTCGAGAAAGTGCCGGCCAATGTCAGGCAGGCGGTGAAAGATCTGGGCGTCACCTATCCGGTGGCCTTGGACAATAATCTCGCCATCTGGCAGGCCTTCAACAATCAATATTGGCCGGCGCATTATTTCATCGACGCCCAGGGCCGCATCCGCCATCACCATTTCGGCGAAGGCGAATATGACGAGTCCGAACGCGTCATCCAGCAGCTGTTGCATGAGGCGGGGCAGGCGGATGTCCCCGGCGGCATCGTAGATCCGAAGGCGCAGGGCGTGCAGGCGGCCGCCACGCCGGAAGACCCCGCCAAGTCGCCGGAGACCTATGTCGGCTATGGCCGGGGCGCCAACTTCGCCTCCGGCGCGCCGCATCCCGACAAGCCGGCCTCGTATGACACGCCCTATCCGCTGCAGCCCAACCAGTGGGGCCTGACAGGCCGCTGGACCATCGGCGAGGAAAGCTCCGCGCTGGCTTCGGCGGGCGGCAAGATCACTTTCCGCTTCCATGCCCGCGACCTGCATCTGGTGCTGGGGCCGGGGCCTGACAAAAAGCCGGTGCGGTTCAAAGTGACCCTGGACGGCCAGCCGCCCGGCGACGCGCATGGCATGGACACGGATGCCGCCGGCAACGGCACGGTCACCGGCCAGCGCCTCTACCAGTTGGTGCGGGAGAAGGCGCCCGGCGACCACACCTTCACCATCCAGTTCCTGGACCCCGGGGTGCAGGCCTTCGCCTTTACCTTCGGCTAGGGCTGCGGCGGAATATCACCCAACAGCCATTTACCATTTTCGCGCGGGAACGGGGAGGCGTCAGCGGAATTCACCTCTGCGAGAAGGGGAGACGCGAGACATGCCGGGATGTTGCCGTTCGATCGATCAACCACAGGAGCGCGAGGCCGAAACAGATGACTGGCCCGAACCGCCCGGTTATCTGGGCGAAGCGGTGCGCCGCGCCAAATTGATCGCCCGCGTCCTGCGGGCGGCGCAGCAGGCGCCTGCGGACTGAAAGGTTGCCCCGCGCCCGGCCCTGTGCCACAGCGGGACCATGACGGCGGCGCTGGTGGTTCTTTTTTTCGTTTCGGTCTGGGCGGGCATCCAGAATGCGCTGGCCGGCGGCGGCACCTTCCTGATGCTGCCGGCGCTGATGGTGACGGGCATGACGGCGCTGGCCGCCAACATCACCTCCACCGTGGCGCTGTTTCCCGGCCAGCTCACCTCGAGCTGGGGCGGGCGCGGACATGTCGCCGGCGCCGGGGGATTGTCTTTCAAGGGGCTGATCCTGATCAGCCTGGCCGGCGGCATCCTGGGCGCTGTCTTGCTGCTGGTGACCCCGTCCGACATCTTCAAGGCGCTAGTGCCCTGGCTGGTGCTGTTCGCCACCAGCATCTTCGCCTATGGCAGCTTCATGCCGCGCAAGGCGGATCACCCGCCGGTGCTGGGCAGGGTCGGGGCGGGGCTGGCCCAGTTCGCCATCTCGATCTATGGCGGTTATTTCGGCGGCGGCATCGGCTTTCTGATGCTGGCGGCGCTGACCGCGGCCGGGCTGACCATCCGCAACGCCAATGCCAGCAAGAATGTGCTGGCCGGGGTGATGAATGCCAGCGCCGTGGCGCTGTTCGTCTTCAGCCCGCAAGTCCATTGGCTGCAGGCCGGCATCGCCTGTGTCGGTGCGGCGATCGGCGGGGTGGTCGGCGGCCATATGGTCAGCAGGGTCAATCAAAAACTCTTGCGTGCGGCGGCGGTGCTGATCGGCATCGCCCTGACCATCGGATTGTTTCTGCGCGCGCCTTAGCGGTGTGCGGGAAGCTCAAGCTCCGAATTGATCTCCGCGCCCAGCAAGATGATCATGATGGAAAGCCAGACCCAGACCAGGAAGCCGACCAGCTCGCCGGCAGCGCCATAGACCTGGTTGTAGCTGCCGTAATTGTAGGCGTACCAGGAAAACACCCGCGTTCCCGCCAGCCAGAGAAGGGTGGCAATGCTGCTGCCCCAGCTGATCCAGCGCCATTGGGGATTTTCGCGGTCCGGCCCGAAGCGGTAAATCACCGCCAGCACCAGGGCGCAGCAGAGGAAGGAGAGCGGCCACAAGGCGATTTGCAGGATGGGTGTGAGGACGGGCCCCAACCTGAGAACATCACCCAGCCCCGGCAGCACCACCCCCAGGGCGATGGCCACCACCGCAAAAACCAGGGCCGCGATGGTGAACACGATGCCGTGGATGCTGAGACGCAGGAAGCTGCGGGTTTCGCGCACTTCAAATGCCACGTTGAGGCCTTCCACC
>JAEKMB010000165.1 GCA_019508105.1 Alphaproteobacteria bacterium | reverse complement strand
CCAGTGATTGGGCAGCGGCTTGGGCCAGAAGGGATCGACCTCGAATTTGGGCACCATCACATCGCCGGACGGCTCCTGCGCGCTCGCGCCGCGAAAGGCCGATGGACCGGCGCCAAGGCCCACGACAAGCGTGGCCGCACCGGCGGCAAGCAGAAATTTCCTGGAAAAAGAGAAGCGCGTCATGACCATACCCCCTTGTGGGAGGGCGGTTTTGTTGGGCCTCTCCCTTATGCGCCGAGGGTTACATGGGCCAAAGACCGGCGCAACCCTGTGCGGACTTGTTTGCCAAGGCTTTTTTCCCTTTAGATGATCCGCCGCGGCGCCCAATTCGTAAGCAACTGCAACAGGAATTTTGCATGACCTTTGCCACCGCCGCCGCCAGCCTTGCCGAGCGCGCGCCCCTGCCCGATTTCGTAATCCGCGCCGGGATGCGCCGGGTGATCGCCGCAAATGACAGCCGGATCACCCCGCCCGGCACCGATGCGGACTTTGCCCGCGCCATGTCCGGCCACGCCATTGCCGAGCATGCCGACGCCGCCAATCGCCAGCATTATGAATTGCCGCCCGAATTCTTCGCCCTGTTCCTGGGACCGCACCGCAAATATTCCAGTTGCCTGTACCCCACCGGCGCCGAGACATTGGGCGAGGCCGAAGCCATCGCCTTAAGCGAGACGGTGGCCCATGCCGGGCTGGCGGATAGCCAGGAGATATTGGAGCTGGGCTGCGGCTGGGGATCCTTGTCCTTGTTCATGGCCGCGAAGTTTCCCGGCGCGCGCATTACCTCGGTCTCCAACTCCGCCCCTCAGCGCGGCTATATCCAAGCCCAGGCGCAGGCCCGGGGCCTGACCAACCTCAGCATCATCACCGCCGACATGAACGACTTTCACACCGACAAGGTGTTCGACCGGGTGGTGTCGGTGGAGATGTTCGAGCATATGGCCAACTGGCAGGCGCTGCTGAGCCGGGTGCGCACCTGGCTCAAGCCCGATGGGCGCCTCTTCCTCCACATCTTCACCCATCGCCATCGCCCGGCGCGCTATGACTGGCGCGATCCGGAAGACTGGATGGGCCAGCACTTCTTCACCGGCGGCATTATGCCGACTGTAGGCCTGATCCGGCAATTTCCCGACTTGTTCACGGTGGAAGAGGAATGGCGCTGGAGCGGCCGCCATTACAAGCGCACTGCCATGCACTGGCTGGAACTGTTCGATGCCAACCGCGCCCAGATCGATCCCATCCTGCGCGATGTCTATGGCGCACAGGCCGGAGTGTGGCGGCGGCGCTGGCGCATGTTCTTCCTGGCCACCGCCGAAAGCTTCGGCTTCCGGCACGGCGACGCCTGGGGCGTCAACCATTACCGGCTGAAACCGGCTTAGCAGGAGAGCGCGGCTCAGGGGCGGATGGTAAAGGCCGCGCCGGTCTCCCGACCATTGCCCCACAGCGAAAACGGACTTTGAGTCACCGTCTGGCCCGGCTGTGGCGGGGCGGCGGATACCAAAGTCACATCCATCACCAGCGCCTGGTCAGGAGCGATGGCACCGTTCATGGCGCCTTTGGGACCGAAAGCCAGGTTGGCCGGGATCGCCAGTTGCCAGCGGTCGCCTTCATGCATCAGGGCCAGCGCCTCGGCTAGGCCCGCCAGCGAGACCGTGTTGAGCGCCAGTGCCGCGGGCAGCACCGGGGTGGTGCTGTCCACCACGGTGCCGTTGATCAGGCGCATGACGTAGACGATGCGCACCACGTCATTGCCGCCCGGGCGCTTGCCGGTACCGCTCCGCAGGATGCGATATTGCAGCCCGCTGGGACGGGTAATGGTGCCGGGCTTCCTGGCATTGGCGGCCAGGAAACTGGCGGCGGGGCTCAGCGCATCCTCGGCGGCAAGAACTGGCGCGCACAGCGCCAGGATCACCGTCCAGGCCAGTACTATCTTGGTCATGGCGGCATGGATGCGTTTTTGAACCCCTTTGGTCAAGGCTTTGACCTTTTCGCCCGAAACCCGGCATCATGACATCCACAACAGGGGTGGAAACATGCGCAAGATCCTCGGCATCGCCGCTGCCGCCTTTTTGATCGCGGCCAACGGCGCACAGGCCCAGCCGCGCGAGAAGATCATCATCGACAGCGACATCGGCGATGACATTGACGATGCCTTTGCCCTGGGTCTGGCCCTGTCCAGTCCGGAATTCGAGATTCTGGGCGTTTCGGCCAGTTTCGGCGATACCGTCACCCGCGTCCGGATGTTCGACCGCATGCTGGGCGAGCTGGGGCGCAGCGACATTCCCGTGGCGATGGGCACCCCCGCCGCCGTCAACCTCAACGCCTTCACCCAGCGCCGCTATGCCGAAGGCGGCACCATGGCGCCCCGCCCACATCCCAATGCGGTGGATTTTGTGTTGGAACAGGCACGCAAATATCCCGGCCAGGTCACCCTGGTGGCGGTCGGACCGTTGCCCAATGTCGGGGCGATGATTGACAAGGACTTAGGTGCCTTCCGTCTGCTCAAGCAGGTGGTGATCATGGGCGGCTCGATCCGCACCATGAACGATCCCTTGATGCCGCTGGATTCCACCGCCAATCTGAAATTCCACGAGGTGGCGCGCACCGCCTTGTTTGCCCATGGCAGCATGCTGACCAACATCCTGGCCGGGCTTTATTATGAATGGAGCGCCGCCACCCGCGCCTCGACACCGATCCTCTACGACCCGATGACGTTGGCGTCGCTGCTCCAGCCTTCGCTGTGCCCGCTGACACCGCTGCATATCACGCTGGACGATGCCGGCAACACCAAGGAAACACCGGGCGCGCCCAATGCCGAAGTCTGCCTGCATTCGGACGCCGACGCCTTCGCCCAATTTTACGTGCGGCGCGTGACAGGTCCCTGATGCAGCAATTGTTCGACCAGGCGCGCAACGCGCAAGCTCGCGGCAATCTGGCGGAAGCGGCGCGGCTTTATCGCCAGATCCTGGCGTCCGTTGCCTCGCCCGAGGTCATGGTCAATTACGGCAATGTGCTGGGCCAGCTTGGCAACCGCGGCGAGGCGCTGGCGCAGTTCGACCAGGCGCTGAAGCTCAATCCCGGCCTGTTCGAAGCGCTGTTCAACCGCGCCAATCTGATGCTGGAGCTGAAACGTCCTGCCGAAGCGCTGTCCAATTACGACCAGGTGCTGGCGGTGCGCCAGGATTTCGCCGGCGTGTGGAACAATCGCGGCACCGCCCTGCGCAGCTTGCAGCGACTGGAAGAGGCCCTCGCCAGCTTCCAGCGCGCGGCCCTGCTGGCGCCGGGGCATTTCAACGCGCTCACCAACTGCGCCATCGTGCTGTGGGACATGGGGCGGCTGATGGATGCTTTGCCGGCCGTGGAGAAAGCATTGGCCGTGAAGCCCGGCTTTGCCGAGGCGCTTTATGTCAAAGCCAATGTGCTGCGCGACCTGGGCCGCACCGCAGAAGCAATGGCCCATTACGAACAGGCGCTGGCGGCCAATCCGGACCATGCCCATGCCTTGAACGG
>JAEKMB010000164.1 GCA_019508105.1 Alphaproteobacteria bacterium | reverse complement strand
ATTGAAGCTCCCGGGAACCACCGTGCCATAGTTGAGAAAGCGGATATTGCGCTGCTTGCAAAGGGCGAGGATCAGCTTGCGCACCGCGACCAGTTTGGGAAATTTCGCATCATCGAAGCGCTTGCCGTCCAGCGACAGGCCATCAAAGCCGTTCAGCCAGTAATTGTTGTCCGTTGGACCCCATTCCGCAAAGGCGATACCCGGCACGTCCAGGATCTGAGCGGCGATGGCATCACCATAAGGGTCCTCGATCTTGAGGCCGAAAATGATCTCGCCATGGGGATTGAGCGGCCAGAGATCGGCGATACGCACATATTGCGCGTTGTTCATGCCCCATATGCCGGCCGCGTAATTGGCGCTGGCGCCGCGCAGGCCTTCGCGTTTCAATTTCGGCACGCCGGGATAGGCAAAGGGATAGCGACAAGCCATGTGCGCCGCAACTTCGACCGCCTTGGGATCGCGGGTATGACACAATTGAATACCCGAGACACCGGCATCGAGGATCTGACCCAGCACCCAGCTGTTGGCCAGCATGTAATTTTCGCTGAGGCCCAGGACCGGGCAGGTCACAAACACGGTGGGAAAGCGATGACCGCTCCTGGTTCCGCCGCCATCCGCCAGGCCGCGCATGAATTCCCGCAGCTCCTTGAGATCGTAGAGCGTGTGTTCCATGTCGTAATTGATCGAGTCCGCCCAGGTCTTGCACATCTTCTTGCCCAGCTCGTACGAATCCATCCCTGGGGCGGCAGAGGCGGTGGTGTAAAAAGCCGGCTGACCGTCTTCCCACAGTTCCACCACTTTGTTGAAGCGGCGGGGCTTGTAGTTCAGGTCAACCGAAGACGGCTGCACACCGCTATTGCCTGGCGCGTTTTGTTGCGCACCGGCGCCGGTCGCGCCAAGGCCAAGACCCAGGCCTATGCTCCCAGCAAGGAATTCCCGTTTTCTCATTTCGTCTTCCTCGTCCGGTTGTTGTTTTTGTCAGAGGGCGGAAAATCCATTTTCAATCATTGAGCATGGGAAAATCCTTCACCGGGCGCCGGCCGGGCAGCGCCTGGAGGAAGGCAAAGATATCGGCCAGATCCTTGTCCGGCAGCAGCGCCGCTGGATAAGGCGGCATGTCGTTCACGGGGGTACGGACCTGCCTGGCGAAGGCGGCAAAGGGCAGCTTGGTTTGCGCCAGAACCGGAGCGGCTCCCGTCATCAAGCCGCCCTGACCGACACGGCCATGACATTGCCAGCAGCCATCGGCGAGATACACTTTGCGACCATTGGCGCTATCGCCTTTTGGGGCGGCCTCCGACCATACCGGCGATGCCGCGCCCAGCAGGACAACCGTCATCGCCGCGGCGCCGTACGAAACCAATCTGTTCATCGCATGTCTCCTAGCGCGGCTCCACAACGGCATCGACAAGCGCCGGTTGGCCTTTTCTCACCACCGCCAGGGCGCGCTTTAGCGCCGGCCCAAGGTCCCTGGGATTGGTGATTGGACCCTCGGCATAGACACCCATGCTTTTCGCCAGCATGGCGAAATCGATGTTGGGATCGGTGATGGTAGTGCCGATATGGGCATTCTCCACGCCGCGGCCGTGGCGGTTGGACATCGCCTGCACATACATCAGCTCCTGATGCCAGGCGCGGTTGTTGTGCATGACATAAAGGATCGGTATCTGATGATGCGCCTCGGTCCATAGCGTGCCGGGCGCCATCATCAGGTCGCCGTCGCCCTGGATGGCGACCGAAAGGCGGCCATATTTCCGGTTGGCCAGCGCCGCGCCCAGCGCAGCCGGGGCGTTATAGCCGACGCCGGCGCCGCCCGAACTGCCGATCCAGCGATAATGCTTGTCAAAATTCCACAACCGGCGCGGCCAAGTCACGCGTATGCCATTGCCCACCATCGACCAGTCGTCATCTTTGATCTGGTCGTAAAGTTCTGCACAGAGCCGCCCCAAGGTGATCGGGCTAGTATCCCAACCGATGGTGGCATCGGCTTTCCAACCCTCCATCATGGTGTTGTGAATGCCCGCCAGCCGCTTGCCGCGCGCTTCGAAGGCCGCTTTGCGCTCCGGGGTGATCAGCGGCTTCACCTGTTCGATCAGCCCGGGCAGGCTGGTCTCGGCATCAGCGGCGACGGCGAGATCGACCTCCTGATAGCGCATGAATTCCTGGTAGTTGGCCTTGATGGAAAGATCGCGCACACCGATGCTGATGGTATGGACGCCGGGTTTGGTAATGGCGCGCGCGCGACGGACGATGCGGTCGCCGAAGGCATGCATGGTGCCCCAGAAGTCGCTGAGCTCCAGGCCCAGGATCAGGTCGGCCTGGGACACCACCGCTCCGCCGCGGCCAGTGTGGCACAAGGGATGCCGGTTGGGAAAATTCGAACGTGCCCCGGTATCCACCACCGCGCATTGCAGCAGTTCGGCCAGTTCGATCAGGCGCGCCATGCCCGCCGGCGTCCGCGCCATACGATCGGCAATAATCACTGGGTTTTCCGCCTTGACCAGTTGCTGGGCGGTCTCGGCGATCGCGGCACTGTCGCCCTGCGGCATGGTCACCCGTGAAAGCTTGGGAATGGTCAGCGCGACGCGGTTGGGAATGGGGTTTTCCTGCAGCTCGATCGCCACCTTATAGGCGCGAACCGCCGACTCGGCGAAATGCTGCAGCGAGGCCGGCTGATCGTCCCATTTGACGAAATCGCGCACGATCACCGCCGGATCGATCGCCGAATGCGGCGATTCGAAGGACAGCCCCCGGAGGGTGACGTCCACCGTGTTGCCGGCAATCATGTAGACCGGAACCTGGTCGCAATAGGCGTTATACAGCGCCATGGAAGCATGCTGAAGCCCGACGGTGCTCTGCACCAGCACGGGCAGGGGCCTGCCTTCGATCTTGGCATAACCATGCGCCATCGCCACGGCGATCTCTTCATGCATGCAGCTCAACATTTCCGGCTTCTTGTTCATACCGCCGTTGATGATGGCTTCATGCAGTCCGCGGAAGGTCGAGGCCGGCGTCTCCGGGATGTAATCGAAATCGAAGGTTTTGAGCACCTCCAGCATGAAGTCGGCGCCGCTGGAAGATTGCTGGTTCGGATCGGCCACCGGCGGCAGGGTCTCGGCGGCCATGTCGGGCAGCGGTGTGGCGCCCGCAGGCGGGGCAGGCTGGGCGGCGGCCGGGCCCGCGGCGCCCAATGCCGCCCCGGCCACCGTGGCGCCCTTGAGGAAATGGCGGCGGCCGATGGCGGCTGCCGGTTTGCGCTTGGACATCTGTTTCCCCCGTCGGCCTCTGAAGCCTTGTATTTTCCGTGATTGAGACAGACCGGCACCCGGCTGGCAAGAAGCGGCAGGCGGTCGGACGGTCCTTGTTAGCTCCCGCCGCAATAACGGCGGCCTTCTGGAGCCATTCTAAACCGCTCGGCGCTTGACTGGCGCCCCACTCGCGAATGTGGCTCAATTGCGCCAACGGGGGAGACATCATGAAACAGGCCATTGCAACCGGTACCGGTGGGAGATCGCTGACCGCGCGTCTGCTTTGTGCGTCCCTGTTGACACCCCTTCCCGCAATGGCCGCAGCACCATCC
>JAEKMB010000163.1:694-3948 GCA_019508105.1 Alphaproteobacteria bacterium | reverse complement strand
AAGAGGGATCGACCAGGTCCTGAACTTCCTTGTGCTTCTTCAAGTAGGCGGCGAAGAACCGGCAGACCGGCACGACCCGCAAACCACGCTCGCGTGCGGAAGCGAGGGCAGCGCGGATCAAGAGGGTGCCGACACCCTTGCCTTCGTGTTTCTCCGGCACCTCCGTGTGGGTGAAGGTGATCTTGCCCGGGGACAACATGTAGGCCGCCAAGGCGACAGTGCCGTCGCCAAGATCGATCTCGAACCGGTGACGGTCGGGATTGTCGTGGACTTCATAGTCGGGGCCGTCATCGGTCATTGCACAAATGTAGGTACTGTCGTTGGAGCAAGCCAGCGGCCAATCGCGTTCGTGTGGCGTGAAGGACCGTGAACAGCATCTCGACGAGGAGAAGAGGTCCTCACCGGTGGCGGCCGCTGGTGGCGGCCTTCGGCTATTCGCTCGGCTTCCTGTTCGTCACCATGGGACGGCAGCAGTTGTTTACGGAGACGACGCTGACGGTGATGCTGCCGGTGCTGCACAAGACGCACGGCATTGGCGATGTGGCTCGTTATTGGGCGATCGTGTTCGCTGCGAACATTGTTGCGACCTTATTGTTCGCGGCCGCGGTGAACATCCCGGGCTTGTTCAAGCCTGACCAGATCCACGCCTTCAGCGAACTCGGAATGAAAGCTGTCGAGCCGGGGTTCGCCGGGGTGCTGGTCAAAGGCGTGTTCGCGGGTTGGCTGATCGCGCTGATGGTCTGGCTCCAACCCGCGGCAGCCACTGCCCGGTGGATCATCATCGTTGCGGTGACATGGCTCATCGCCGTCGCCGAATTCAGTCACGTCATCGCCGGATCTATCGAGACTGCGTTCGCGGCGATGCGCGGCGACATCGGTTGGGATCAATATGTGCTTGGCTTCCTGGTGCCGGCGCTCGTCGGCAATTCGATCGGCGGCGTCGTGTTCGTGGCGCTGCTCAACCACGCGCAGGTCAAAGAGGAAGTTTGATCAACCGGCGCTGACGAAGCTGTCGAGCACCTTCTTCCTGCCAGCATGCTCGAAATCGATCTCCAGCTTGTTGCCTTCGATGACGGCGATGGTGCCGTAACCGAACTTGCCGTGGAAGACGCGCTGGCCGAGCGAAAGGTCGGTGCGGCCCTGGTTGCCGAGGCTGACGGCTGAGGCGCGGGCTTCGATGACGCGCTGCGGTTCCGGGTTGAAGTTGCCGCGTGAGGCGCGCTGCCAGCCGGGACCGCGCGTGCTGGCGCGCATCGACTGGGCCGATCCGAGGTGGGCGAAGGGGTCGGCACGCTCCGACCATTGCGCGCGCCACAGGCTCTCGCCGCCGGTCATTGTCGTCTCCTCGTCGATGTGCGCCTTGGGCAATTCGGCGAGGAAGCGCGACGGGATGCTGCTAGTCCATTGGCCGTAGATGCGGCGGTTGGCGGCGTGCATGATGGTCGCCTTCCGCCGGGCGCGGGTGATGGCGACGTAGGCGAGGCGGCGTTCCTCCTCGAGACTGGCGAGGCCGCCCTCGTCGAGCGAGCGCTGCGACGGGAATACGCCTTCTTCCCAGCCGGGGAGGTAGACGATGTCGAATTCGAGGCCTTTGGCCGCGTGGATCGTCATGATGGTGACGCGCTCGCCCTGACGGGCTTCGTCATTGTCCATGACGAGGCTGACGTGCTCGAGGAACGCCTGGAGCGATTCATACTCTTCCATCGCGCGCGTAAGCTCGGCGAGGTTTTCGAGGCGGCCGGCGCTTTCGGCCGAGCGGTCGGCCTGAAGCATGGCGGTATAGCCGCTTTCGTCGAGGAGAATGCGGGCGAGCTCGGGCGCGGGAAGTGTGCTCGCCATCTCCCGCCAGCGGGCAATGTCGGCGACGAAATGGCCAAGGCTGCGGCGGGCCTGCGGCGTGAGTTCATCAGTGCCGAGGATGGTGGCTGCGGCGACGAGCAGCGGCTGCTGGGTGGCGCGGGCGTGGCGGTGGATGGTTGCGATCGCCTTGTCCCCGAGGCCGCGCTTGGGCTGATTGACGATGCGTTCGAAGGCGAGGTCGTCGGCGGGCTGTTGGATGAGGCGCAGGTAGGCGATGGCATCGCGGATCTCGGCGCGCTCGTAGAAGCGGAAGCCGCCGATGATCTGGTAGTTGAGCCCGATCGAAATGAAGCGCTCTTCGAACTCGCGCGTCTGGAACTGGGCGCGCACGAGGATCGCAACATCGTCGAGGCTGCCGCCGCGGATCTGGTGGGATTCGATTTCGTCGCCGATGCGGCGTGCTTCTTCGGGTCCGTCCCAGATGCCGGTTACTTTGACTTTCTCGCCATCGCCGGCATCGGTCCACAGGGTCTTGCCGAGGCGGCCGGCGTTGTTGGCGATGAGGCCGTCGGCGGCGGACAGGATATGCGAAGTCGAGCGGTAGTTCTGCTCGAGCCTGACGATCTTCGCTCCGGGGAAGTCCTTCTCGAAGCGAAGGATATTGGCGACCTCGGCGCCGCGCCAGGAATAGATCGACTGGTCGTCATCGCCGACGCAGCAGAGGTTGCGGCGCGGCTCGGCGAGAAGGCGCAGCCATTCGTACTGGCCCTGGTTAGTGTCCTGATATTCGTCGACGAGGATGTACCGAAAGCGCTCGCGGTAGCGCTCCAGCACGTCGGGGTGCTTGCGGAAGATGACGAGCATGTGGAGCAGCAGGTCGCCGAAGTCGCAGACGTTCAGCGTGCGCAGGCGCTCCTGATATTGGGCGTAAAGCTCGGCGCCGCGGCCGGCGGCGAAGCCCTCGGACTCGCCAGCGTCGATCTGGTCGGGAGTCCAGCCGCGGTTCTTCCAACGATCGATCAGGCTGGCGAGCTGGCGCGCGGGCCAGCGTTTCTCGTCGATATTGGCGGCGCTGATCAGCTGCTTGAGGACGCGGAGCTGGTCGTCGGTGTCGACGATGTTGAAGTTGGACTGGAGGCCGACGAGCTCGGCATGGCTACGAAGCATGCGCGCGGCCACCGAGTGGAAGGTGCCAAGCCACGGCATGCCCTCGATCGCGCCGCCGGAAATGGCGGAGACGCGCTCCTTCATCTCGCGCGCCGCTTTGTTGGTGAAGGTGACGGCGAGGATCTGGCTGGGCCAGGCGAGGCGAGTCGCAATGAGATGCGCGAGTCGGGCGGTAAGCGCCGCCGTTTTTCCGGTGCCGGCGCCCGCGAGAACCAAAACCGGGCCTTCCGTGGTCAGGACGGCCTCGCGCTGCGGCGGATTCAGGCCTTGAAGATAGGCGGGCTCGG
>JAEKMB010000163.1:0-634 GCA_019508105.1 Alphaproteobacteria bacterium | reverse complement strand
AGAACGTAACGGCAACCTCCGGGCGGGGCCGGACGCGACTCACGAAAAGGTTGCATCGGTTGTTACCGATATCCACGTTATCCACAGGCTTCTCACCGCATTTTTCGCTTTTGCGACTCGGAACGGATGTGCATGGTGATCAGGTGATCGGGACGGCGGTTCCGGCCTCACTAGAAAAGTCGGCAACGGCAAGAAGAGAGCGGCAGGACCAAAGATCCGATCTCCGCCGGCAGGCAACGTTGAGGCTCTTCGGAGCGGATGCGGGGCAGGTAGGTACGAGGCGCCGGAAGAGTTCGGTTTTTCTAGCGCGACGCGGTTCGAAGCATTTCGGTGCGGAGAGCAAAGCGGGACGCGAGAGGATCGGACCCAAGAAGGGCCGCAGAATATCGGACGGTTTTGACTTCGGTCAGGCTAGACAGGTTGAAGGAAAGACGATCCTCCGGGTTGTCATTCGGTAGACCGGTTTGGCTTCTCGCAAGAGAGAGCGGTTCGGTTGGAAGCGACGCCTGAGCTGGTGAGCCAGGATCGAGAGCGGGTAGGGGCCTTCGGGTTTCAACCAGGTTACGAACACCGGCATATCCTTCGCTCGGCGCAGTGGGGGCTGGCAGCAATGCCGGCCCCCATTTCCATATGA
>JAEKMB010000162.1 GCA_019508105.1 Alphaproteobacteria bacterium | reverse complement strand
TGGGCCCAAGGGGATCATGCTGCGCCCGGAATTCCATATGGTGTCGGGCCGCATGTTCCGCGCAGGCACCCGCGAGCTGATCGTGGGCGTTTTGGCCAAGACCCAGTTCAAGGGCATGAATGTGGGCGACAAGGTAATTCTGCCGGATGGGGAATGGCCCATTGTCGGCAGTTACACCACCGGCGACCTGTTGGATGGCCAACTGATCGGCGATACCGAAACGGTGATGAAGGCCATCCGCCGGCCGGCCTATAACAGCGTGTTGGTGCGGCTGGCGTCGCCGTCCGCCTTCGCGGTTTTCAAACGCGCTTTGACGACCAATCCCACCTTGGCGGTTGATCCCATCCTGCAGAGCGATTGGTACAAGAAGATCAGCGCCGGCATTTCCGACTTCTTCAAGGTGATCGCTTACGGCATCGGCATCATCATGGGGATAGGGGCACTGTTCGGCTGCTTCAACACCATGTATGCGGCCGTGGCGGCGCGGGCGCGGGAAATCGCCACCTTGCGCGCGATAGGCTATAACGCCTTCCCGGTGGCGGTGTCGGTCATTCTGGAGGCGGTGGCGCTGTCGGTCGCCGGCGCATTGATCGGGGCCTTGATCGCCTGGACGCTTTATGACGGCGTGGACGGCAGCTTCGGGCAGAATGTTTTCAAGCTTACTGTTTCGCCGGCCCTGATCGGGATGGCGGTCTTGTGGGCCGTGGCGGTGGCCATATTGGGCGGGCTGCTGCCATCCATTCGCGCGGCGCGCCGCCCCGTGGTAGAAGCCCTGAGAGCGACATAGAAGCGATATGAGCGACAAATCCCTACTTCTTGATTCCCTCAAGATCGAGCGCGTGCCGGTGCGGCGCGGCGGCCCATCGCCCTTGTTGGTTGGCGCGCTGGCCGCAGCTCTGCTGCTGGCGGCCGGCGGCGCCTGGTATTTCTGGCCCGACAGCCGGGTGCCTGTGCATGTGGTGACCGCCAGCGCCGGAAGCGGCGGCTCCGCGGGCGGATCCGATCTGGACGCCTCGGGTTATGTGGTGGCGCGGCGCACCGCGACCCTGTCGGCCAAAATCCAGGGCAAAGTCACGGAAGTGGATTTCGAGGAAGGCCAGAAGGTCAAGGCCGGCGAGATCGTGGCGCGGCTGGACGATTCCAATTACCTCGCCATCCTGCGGCAATTTCAGGCCCAGGCACGCCAGGCCAAGGTGGCGCTCGACAATGCTGCGCCCACTTATGCCCGTTACCAGGCGCTGAACGCCCAGGGCGCGCTTTCGGCCGAAGATGTGCAGGGCAAGCGCACGCTTTATGACAATGCCCGTACCCAATATGACGTGGCGCAGGCCGCCGTGGTGCTGGCCGAGGCCAATCTTCGCGACACGCTGGTGCGCGCGCCGTTCGACGGCATCGTCACCGTCAAAGTAGCCCAGGTGGGCGAAGTGGTGGCCCCCTCGGCGGCGGGCGGCGGCTCTACCCGTACCGGCATCATGACCATCGTCGACATGAACTCACTGGAGGTTCAGGTCGATGTCAGCGAAAATTATATCGAACGGGTACAACCGGGCGGCGCCGCCACCATCCATCTCGACGCCTATCCGGACTGGGATATCCCTGGTTCGGTGATCGCCATTATTCCCACCGCCGACCAGTCCAAGGGCACGGTGGCGGTGCGCGTCAAAATCCTCACCAAGGACAGCCGCATCCTGCCTCAGATGGCGGCGCGAGTGTCGTTCATGACGGCGCCGGAGAAGAATGCCGGTCCCGTGATGGCGCGCGTCACCGTGCCGCCGGCCGCGGTGATGGTGAAAGGCAAGACCGGCACGGTGTTTGTGCTCAAGGATGACGGCGTGGTGGAAAAGCGCGACGTGGCGCTGGGCCTGAAGACGGCGCAGGCCGTCACCATCCTGTCGGGCATCACTGCCGGCGACCGGCTGGCGGGCGATGGCCTGGACAAGCTGCATGATGGCGACAAGGTCAAAATCCTGGACCAAAACTGAGGCGTGCAACGGGCCTGCGGCTGCAACGTTTATTCGGTTGCAGCCTTTGCGAGAGCCAGTGTCATGAAAATGCCCCTGTTCGCCGCCGTCTTTGCCCTGATGCCCGCTCCGGGGTTTCCCGCGCTGGCGCAGACGGAACCCGATGCGGTCGGCGCCGTTAAGGCCGACCCGCTGGCGCAGAGCGGCAGCGCCTTTGCCCGGGCGGTTTATATGAATGACAAGTTCGAAATCCTGGCCGGCCGGATGGCGGTGGAGAAGGGTTCACCCGCCGTGCGCGATTTCGGCCGGCACATGATCGCCGCCCATACGGACTCCTCGGAAGATCTGAAGGCGGTCCTGGATCACAATATCGTGGGCCAGCGGGTGACGCCGCCGCCGGTGCTCGATCCGCGCCACATGGCCATGTACCACGAACTGGAAGCCTCCTGGGGCCGCACTTTCGATCGCATCTATCTGGCACAGCAGCGCGCCGTCCATGAAGAAGCACTGGATGTGATGGAAGGTTATCTGGAAAATGGCCGGGTGGTGGACCTGCAGGATTTTGCCCACCATATGGTGCCCGTGGTGCGCGATCACCTTGCCATGCTGCGCGATGTTCGCGGCGACATCGCGGCCAACTAATCCTGTGGGATAAGGGCTTCCCAGCCATTGGCGCCCAAGGCTTCCAGGCCTCTGGCCTGCGCCGCCCGCACATGATCCAGGATCATGTAGGTCCCCAGGCTGCGCGTGTCCTCGCCGGGATGAAAGAAGGAATAGACCATCGACAGCCCGTCCTTCAGCCGGTCGGTAAGGGCGCAGGCCACCAGGGCACCGTCTTCCTTGCGATATTCCACAATATGGGTGTCGACCGGGGTTTCCTCGACCATGGCGACATAGTCGAACAGGCCCATGTCGCTCATGCCGCCGCCGGGATGGCGCGAATCCAGATAGGTGCGCAGCAGCGCAAATTGCTCGCGGGTGGCTTCGGAGGCGACTTCGGCGCGGGCCAGGTCCTGGTCGCGGCGCAGGATGCGCTTCTGGTTGCGGCTGGCGCAGAATTCGCCGGCGCGGATTCGCACCGATACGCAGGCCGAGCAACCTTCACAGGCCGGACGATAGGCGATGGACTGGCTGCGGCGGAAACCGGAATGGGTGAGGGCCTCGGACAAGGGCTGGGCCAGATTGCCGCCCAGGCGGGCAAAGACTTTGCGCTCGGTGCGGCCGGGCAGGTAGGGGCAGGGCCCGCCTGGCGTGAGGAAGAATTGCGGAATGCGTGTGCTGCGCTGGTCGGTCACGTCTGGTCGGTCACTAAGCTGCCCGTGTCGGGCCAAGTATGGCCCGGCCTGCGCCGGAGTGAAGCGGATTATTCACCTCTCCAGCGCGTTTTTTTGCTTGCAGGGCAGGTGTTAACGCCCGCGAAGCAGAACTACAGGCCGGTATGGGCCGGGATGGGTGGGGCTTCGCGCATCAACAGGATGGAAAGGCGGCGATTGGCGGAAGCATTGGGGTCTTCGGGCAGCAGCGGCTCGGATCCGGCCTTGCCGGCGACCTCATAGATCCGGTCGCTACCCAGCCCGCCGGCCTGCAGCAGGGCGCGCGCCTGGTTGGCGCGGGCGGCCGAAAGCTCCCAGCTTCCGCCGGTGGCGGTACTGTCATTGCCCCCGGTATGGCCGGCGATGGAAACCCGGTTGGACAGGCCGGCAACAATGCCGCCCACCGCCGCCAGAAGCTTCCTGGTATAGGGCAGGGGTTCGGTGGAACCGTTCTGGAACATGGGACGGCCGTTCTGGTCGACCAGCTGGATGCGCAGGCCCTGGGGCGTGTTCTCGGTAATCACCTGATGCGAGAGATTGGCGATATCGGGATTGTCCTGCACCGCCTGGTGGATCGCTTCGGCGGCATGGGCGAACTCGCTGTCCTGGGCGGAATGGGCATTGGCGTTGCTGGTGGAGTCCGAATTGGATCCGCCTGCGGTCTGGCCGTTGGCCATGCCCTTGGTCGCCGAAGACGGCGATGGCGGCGACTGTTTCTGCATCACTGACTGGGCGCCGCCGGCATGGGCGCTGTCTTCGCCCATCACCTTGCCGCCCAAAACGCCGCCTGAGCCGGACACGGTCTGGGCGATGGATTGGGGCGCAAAATAGTCGGCGATGCCGCGCTTCTGTTCGGGCGTGGTGGTATTGATCAGCCACATCAGCAGGAAGAAGGCCATCATCGCGGTCACGAAGTCCGCATAGGCGACTTTCCAGGCGCCGCCATGATGGCCGCCGTGTCCGCCCTTTTTGATGCGCTTGATAACGACCGTATTATCGCCGGCCATGCCCGCCACCCATTGAAATACCCTGGTTTGGCCTTGCGGTCTTTTTGCCGCGTCGCCTAACCTTCCAGCGATCATGCACAATCCCCATTAACCGAGTGTGAAGCGGGGTCCGCCAGGGCTTCCAGGGTGGCATATGGACTTGGATACCAAGGCTTTCCGGGACGCGCTGGGCAGCTTTCCCACCGGGATCGCCGTGATGACGGCGGGGTCTGCCGAAACGTCCCATATCGGGATTACGGTCAACAGCTTCACCTCGGTGTCGCTGAACCCGCCTTTGGTGCTGTGGTGCATTGACCGGCGCTCGCGCCGTTATCCCTATTTTGCCGAAGCGCCCGGCTTCACCGTTTCCATCCTGGGCAGCGGCCACAAGGCGGTGTCGGCGCGGCTGGCGGGGCAGGGCGAGCACAGCCTGGACGGCATCGCCCTGGTGCCGACCGAATTGGGACCGCCGGGCCTGGCCGATTCCCTGGCGATCTTCGAATGCGCGCGCGAAAGCGTGCAGGATGCCGGCGACCACGCCATCCTGATCGGCCGTGTCCTGAAATTCTCCCGCAATGACGGGGCCGGCGCGCCGCTGGTCTACCGCGAGCCTGTCATATATGTGTCACGGAACCTTCATCCTCCTGTAGCGGCCCCCTGCGACATGGGCCGCGCGCGAAGTTGTGCGCGAGAATCACAGAGGGATTGAGGGTAATGAAAATGGGGAAAGTTGCGCTGATGAGCGGCGTCGCCTCCATCGCGATGACGATGGGGACCCAAGCTGCCGATAAGGCCGCCCATAAGGCCGATAACACGATCAGCGCCGCGGACCATCCGCTGGTCCTGGCGCAGAATTTTTCCCAGAGCGCCACCATGAGCAACGCCGAGCTGGCGGCGCGGGTCCAGGCGCTGGAAGACGCCCGAGCCGCCCAGGCCGATCGCGCAGCTTCCGACCGCACCCGCCTTTCCACCCTGGAACAAGGCTACAACTCGGCGGTATGGGCCTTCGACAATGGCCGTCCCACCTTCGCCTCGGGCGATGGCCGCTTCACCCTGGCGCTGCGCGCCCGCATGCAGGCCGATTTCGCCGGCTTCTCCCAGGACAGCACCCATCCCGCAGGCTTTGCCGGCCCCTCCGATCTGTCGTCGGGCGCCGTGATGCGCCGCGCTTATCTCGGCATGGAAGGCAAGGTCTATAACGACTTCGCCTATGAATTCCGCCTGAACCTGGGCGGCAGCGACGGCGGCACCAACGCCACCTGCACCTCGACCACCACGCTCGCCACTCCGTCCGGCGGCACCGCCACCTCCACCTGCGCCATCGGCGCCATCGCCCCGGCCGGCGAAGGCGATCCGCTGCTCAACAAGATGGTGATCACTTATACCGGCATTCCCAACTGGCATTTCAATGTCGGCGTTATCGAGCCGTCCTTCATGATGGAAGGCACCACCTCATCCGCCAACCTTGTCTATATGGAGCGGCCTGATCTTGAGAACATCGCCGCCGACAGTTTCGGTGCGGGTGACTCGCGCCGCGGTATCGAAGTGGGCTGGAACAAGACAGACGCGCTGTGGGCCGGCGACAATATCGCTTTCGATGTCGCCTTCACCGGCGGCAAGACCGGCAGCGCGGCCGGCCATGGCAATGGCGGCGATGAGCAGACCCAGATCCTGGGCCGCGCGGTTGACCGTTTCTGGAGCGACGGCATCTCCAACCTCCAAGTGGGCGTAAGCCTGGCCTCGGTGCTCAACAGCGGCACCAATGCCGGCGGCGGAAGCACGGCCCTGCGCTTCCGCGAGCGTCCGGAAATCCGCGTTGACGGCACCCGGCTGATCGATACCGGCAATATTGCCGCCAAGACCGGCGACATGATCGCCTTCGACATCGAAGGCAATTGGCAGAACTTCTACCTGGGCGCCGAATGGGCGCGCTTCAGCATGGACCGCCAGTGCGGCACCATCCAGGTGGCCAGCAATGC
>JAEKMB010000099.1 GCA_019508105.1 Alphaproteobacteria bacterium | reverse complement strand
GGCCTGGCGCCAGAGGAAATGTTCGCTCCAGCGTGCCAGTTTTGGCCATGCCAATCCCGGGTGTTTCTGCCGTTCCCTGGTGAGGGGCGCGTTGACCTCGACAAACAGTCTTGTCTTCAAAAACCTGGCGGCCCAGGCTGCGCCCAGCATGTGAATATTGGCTCTCTGATAGATAAGATCAGGCTTTATTTTTCGTCCCTGAATATAAAGCTGCAGAAATTCCACGGCACTGAAGGCCAGCTCAGCCAATTCGTAAATCGCCTTGGGCAGCAGGTCCCGCTCGATACCATGGCTCATGGCGTCTATGCGAAGCGGTCCGACGACGGTGACCTTGTGTCCTTCCGCCCGCAGAGCTTCGATGAGTTCATCAATATGAACCGATTGGCCGTCTCGCGACCGCGTACGGTGGTTGTAGAGGATACGCAGCGGTTTCATAGGCATTAACGCACGCCCTGGGGCGACAGAATAATCCGGCAGGTTTGCAAGATGATCGCCAGGTCACGAAGGATGCTGAAGTGCTTCATGTAGAACAAGTCATATTCCAGCTTGCAGCGGGCATCTTCAACGGAGGCGCCATAAGGGTAGTTGAGCTGAGCCCAGCCTGTGATGCCGGCCTTGACGCTGTGGCGCAGGTTGTACATGCCGATCTGGTTGGCGAGCTGCTCGACAAAAATCGGACGCTCTGGCCGGGGGCCGACCAGGGACATTTCGCCACGCAAAACGTTGATTAGCTGCGGAATCTCATCGATACGGAAGCGCCGCAAGATCATTCCCACCGGCGTGATGCGGGGATCTTTCTTTGCCGCCCATTGGGCGCCATTTCTTTCCGCGTCGACGCACATCGTGCGGAGCTTGAAAAGCTCGAAGACGCGGTTGCCCTGGGTGACGCGGGTCTGGCGAAACAGGATCGGACCTCGCCCTTCGAGGGCGATCGCAAGCGCCGCCACGGCCAGCACCGGGAGCGCGGCCCAGAGCATGATCAACGCGCCCACCACATCGGTAATTCTTTTGAGAACCACGTCCATGGCGCGGATTTCAAAGCCGTGCGAATAGACAAGCCATGAAAGGTCCACCCAGCGCAGATTGACCCGGCCGGTTTCCCGTTCAATGAAAGTATTGAATTCAAAGACCGGAATCCCCCCGGTTTTACAGGTCAAAAGCGGCTCCAGCGGTACGGTATCGTTTTCGGCGGCAACAACAACGCTGTCTACGCGCAGTACAGAGGTGATTTCCTCCAGCGAGCATCTCTGGTCCGTCGCAACAAGATGTGCGGGGATCTCTGAGGCTATCAAGCTGCCTCCCAGAGCCTGTTCCGGCACAAAGGTCAGCGAGGCGTAGCCCTTATACTTGTCCTCACAAAAAAGATCGTAAATATATTTGGCGCGGGAGCCGGTGCCGACCACCAAGATGTGACGTTCGAACCAGTGACGCCGGCTCATGGCAAAGAATGCCAGACGATTGGCCATGCCGGCCGCCAAGGACATGCCGCCGCTGATCAAAGCCAGAGTTGCGCTTCTGCTGATGCTTCGAAAAACAAGTTCCGCTGGATAAAAGCTTCCCAGCACGAAATGAAACAGCGGAGTCAGAACGGCGGCGCTGAATCCCAGCGCAACGCCCAGCGGTATCATGGCGGTTGCGAAACGGACCATCGCATCCCGGCGATAACATCCGGCGGCATAAAGCAGCATAAGGGTTGTGACCACAGAGATCGCGATGACCAGAAATGTCTGCTTCTGGGCGAGAATGTCCAATCGGGCATGGATGCGGTTCATCACGGCAAGATTGACAAGTGCGAGGAAAACAAAGTCCATCGCGAACAAAAGTGCCGCTGCATTTGGAATGCTGGGGAAAAAGGCCTTCTTATGAGCCTGCAGGACTGCGGTAGTTAACTTAGGCGAGGTTCCCGATGGAGGCGCGGCAAGTTCCGTCTCCATCACACTGCATTTATTGTTCATGCGACACCCACTACGCTGTAACCGAATCGACTAATCGAACCTAAAAAACGGCGGCGCCTGCACGTCTGGAGCGCTGTCCGTGTTGGCGTCAATGCCGATTACCAGTAACGGTTCCTCGCAGAATTGGGAAAGAGTGGGTATTTTTCCCCTTGTGTTATCAGGAGTATCGCAGTTGTTAGCTGCGATTACGAAACGACGGGAATCTTGATAACGTGATTTACAATTATGCCCCTCGTCGCGATATCCGCCAGCGAAGGGAGGTCGTCAGCAAAGTGCGGCCCATGGCGAGAAGATCTGCTTCTGGTCCCACTGGCCGACCCGCAAAGTACCAGAGCAGGTACAGCGTGCCGCTGTAGGCCGCGGCGCCCAACGGGATTTCCAGCAGCAGCCGAACAAGGGTAACGGGAGGAAGGTTTGTTCCCGTCACCGTTACGGTGCCATATAAAAAAAACGCGGCGATCACCGGCCGCCAGGACGCAGCTGCATAGTCGTAGAACGAAAGTCCGATCGCCCTGCCAAGGACGAAGAGGACCACAGGCGCAAAAATGCAACTCACTGCCAGGCGTGCCATCGCCACGACAATGATATCATGCGTACCAAGCGCCGCGGCAGCCACGGCACAGACAAGTAAAAATAGTCGCAACCACTGCAGCCGGGCGCTGACGCTTGGCGTTCCCAGCGCGTCGAACACGGTGTCGGCGGCGCTGCTGAGCCCTGCGAGACCCGCCGATAGCGCCAGCCACGGAAGCAGCTCGGCCACGGAGCGCCACTGGGGCCCAAGAATCAGCAGACAATAATCCTGGGCGATGGACATTATTCCGACGCTGGTTGCAGCGCAGATGATGACAGACCAGCCGAATACTTTGACAAACAGGGAACGGATCGCCGCTCTGTCTTGCTGGCACTTGGACAGCACCGGATACAAGACGGCCGTAACGGGCTCGTTGATTTCCGCTGTCGGACTGGTTGCCACATCCATGGCCACGGCGTAACGCCCCATTGCACCCGCGCTGCCAAAGCCGCCGACCGCGAATTGATCGACCTGCGAGGTAAGATAGAGGCCGGCGGACCGCGCCAGGGTCCAACCGGAGAATCCATAAATTTCGCGCCACCGGTTCAGCGACAATCTTGGGCGATAGGAGTGCATCAAATAGCTCAGAATGGTCGCGGCTGCCTGATTGGCGAGAATACCGATGGCCAACGCCCAATAGTTACGCAGCCACACTGCCAGTATGAGGGTGACGCCAAGGGAAACCAGTTTCGCGCGCATCGCGATGGCGTAAAAAAGGCCGAACTGCATATCTCGCCGGAAGTCGACGGTACCGATATTTTCGATACCTCCGAGGAGGGCGCGCAACGCCAGCAGCCGCATGACCGGAACGGCCCGCGGTTCGTGAAAATAAGCCGTGGTGAGAGGGGCCAGGAAAAACAGCAATAGGGCGATGGTGACCCCAATGAAAAGTTGGAGCGAAAATGCCGTGTCGTAGTGAGCGCGTTCGAGGGAGACTTGCCTGATCAATGCCAGGCGTTCTCCCGTCTCGCCAAGCGCTTCCACTAGGCCCACGAAAAGCATCGCGATCGCCACGATGCCAAAGTCGCCCGGAGTCAATAAGCGCGCCAGGACCGCGGTACTTACAATGCCGACCAGCCTGAGAGACCAACGAAGCCCGATCATCCAGGCGGAACCCCGGAGCATGTGGCGTCCAGGAGTTCTGCCGGGCGGCGCGGCGCTCATAATTCCAACGAGAAAATAGCAATTCCTTGAACGTGAAGCGCCCCGCCGGGTTCCCGGTGCGGAACACAAACGGCCGCGAAAGCGTTTAGCACTCCGCCGCGCCGTTAAAGGCCATGGGGTACCGGGGACCGATGAAACCCTTTTGTATAAAGCCGGGGTTACTCCGCGCATGCCACCGATGGCGCGGGATTGCATCCCTGTTTGCGGGCGTTGCTAGCCTTTTGTTCGGATGGCCCGCGCATTCGGCTCCCAGGCTGCCCTGCAGTCCCCAGGCAATCACCTGCGTAGAGGTGGTACAATCAGGTGCCGTAACCGACGCCCAGCCTGTCACTTTCGGGCAGGTTTTCAAGATCGGTGACGTGCCGCGCCAGGCGCGCCTTGCAGCGGAAGATGCCCAAGGCAAGCGCCTGCCGCTTCAGGTGGACGAGTCCGCAAGCTATCCGGACGGTTCCTTGCGGTTTGCGGTCCTCAGTACATTGATACCGCACATGGCTGCGAACGAAGTCCGCCTGGTCAACTTGTTGCGGGGCGAATCGCCCGCGCCGGCGCCGCCTCTTCCAGCGGCGCGGTTTGACCTGGCGGTCGAACTGACAACTCATTCCTATCAGACCACGATTATCAAATTCGGCAACAGGAACGGTCACACCCCGGGAATACCATTCAAGCTGGGCGAAAACATCGCCTTCCACATTGGAGAAGAAAGATTTTCCCTTCCTGTCACGCCGGCGATGGCCGGGGGCGGCTTCGAATCCTATCAGAGTATCGCCCAAGCCTTTGTCAAAATCGTCAATGAGCATAGCCGGAAGGTGCGTGCGAGCTGGAATGGCGCGGAGGCCGGCTTTGAGGAAGACCTTTGGCTTACCTCCACCAGCGACGAGCCTTTTGTTGCTGTGACTGACTATAAAGGTCCTGCCAAAATCTCCATCCTTCCCTATCAGAAATCAGACCCTGCGGAGAAATGGACTGCGGCTCTGCGCGGCGAGCAAGGCACATTATGGCTTAGCGGCGCGGTGGCGGTTGAGCGCGATATTGCCTTGCCAGTTGTTTCGGCCAAAAGCGGCAAGCCCCACCCGCTGCTTTCGCTGCGGGTTCATCTGCGCCGCTATCCGGGTGCGGGGGTAGCCCGCGCCGATATCGTTTTTGGGAATGACTGGAGCTATGCGCCGGGGCCCCGCAACATCGTCTATGACGTGGCGATTTCCCGCAATGGAGAGGCCGTCTATCACCATCAGAATATAACACATACTCATCACGCCCGCTGGCACACGGTCATATGGTCCGAGGGGCGCAAAGATCCTGTCGTGAAATATGACATTCCTTATTTCGTGAACAGCGGCCTGGTATCGCATTACGACAGTTCCATTCGCATTTCGCCGGCAGCCCTTGCGGTGGATGAGCAGCAGTTGGAGAAGGCTGACACCAGTCCGTTGGGCACCGGAGCGGTTACCACTTACATGCCGATGACCGGCATGCGTGGGGATATCGGCCCGCTTCCGATATGGACGGCCCAATATCTGCTCTCCATGGATACGCGCGCCCGTACGTTGATGTTTGTCAATGCCAACGCCGCCGGCGGCATGCCAATCCATTACCGGGATCAGGCAACCGGCCTTCCTGTAAGCCTGGATCGCCATCCCGGCCTGACCATGGCTTTCGGACGACCTCAGCCGGCCGATGCGTTTCCCGATGTGGAAATTCGCACCAACCCCTGGACCCTCGACGTCGCCCATCATCCTTCGCTGGTCTATGTTCCCTACCTGGTTACGGGCGACCTGTATTATCTCGAAGAGACGATGTTTTTCGCCAACTGGGTGATGGGCAGCGTGGATCCCGGTCTGCGCGGCGCCGACAAGGGCCTTTTGTGGGGCAACCAAGTGCGAGGAACGGCCTGGGCCCTGCGAACCCTGGGGGAAGCCGCCATAATCCTTCCAGATCACCACCCGATGAAGGGTTATTTCAACGCCAAGCTGCAAAATAATCTTGAATATTACATTTCGCACTTCGTGCGCAGTGCATCTCCGGCCACGTCCCCGCTGGGAATTCTTGAAAATGTAGAACAGAACGGCGTAATCGGGCCCTGGCAATATGATTTCTTCTTTCTTTCTGTCGCCAATCTTGCGCGCGCCGGAATTCCAAACGCGGCAGAGCTTGCCCGATGGATGGCTCGATTCGTGGTTGGTCGCTGGTCCAAGGAGGCCCAGGCGCAGGGATACTGCTATCAGATGGCGCCAGCCTATTATGTGAAGTTTCGCGATCCAGCGGGGCGCCCATTGCGGGACTGGGGAGCGCTATTCCGGGCCAATTGGCCCGACGTGAAGTCCTGCCCCGCCATTTTCACGGGCGACAGCGGACCTGATTCCCCGGTGGGATATGTCGCCAATTCCTACGCCGCACTGGGGGCAGCCGCGAGCCTTTCCATTCCTGGCGCGCGAGAAGAGCAGGAACGCATCGCCCGGGACAGCCATGTGCTCGTTTCAAAGTTTGCCGAAGATCCGACATTCGCCATCACCCCCTAGGAAAGGAGCTCTGCTTTGGTTACCAGCACTTTGACCGCCGTTCGAACGGTAGGAGACGACTCGGTTGACGCTGGGCGCGGCCCCGGGCAGCTGGCCTGGTATCGCTTTGCAGCCCAATTTGCGCAAGGAAAGACCGTCTTGGATGCCGGCTGCGGTCTAGGTTTGGGATTGGACATTTTGCGCCGGACCGCCATCCATGCCGGGGGCCAGGATCTCGATCCCCGCTTGGCACGCGAAGGGGTTCATATAGGTCAGCTTGAGTCGATAGCGTCAAAATCTTTCGACCTGGTGGTTTCAATCGACGTGGTCGAGCATGTCGAACACGATGCCGATTTTGTGCATCAGTTGGGACGGATTGCGCGCAAAGCGGTTTTTGTAACAACCCCCAATTGGACAATCACCCGTTGCACCTGGCCGTATCATCTTCGGGAGTATACGCCGCGGGAGTTCGAGGCATTGCTATCCCCCATCGGCACCGTCCGGCTTTTCAAGGGCAACGGCGCGGGCACCATGGTTTTTCCTGTAAACCATAGAGACGCGTATTTCGCCTTGAACGATGCTCGAGAGTTGCCCGTCACCGCATTCGCGGCCCGGTGCTTCAGCCGATTTCTATTGCCGCGCTCCGCACGGCTCCATAGTCATAATGCGGCCCTGGTGGAGGTTGGATAACATGCATTTCAGCGGCAAAAGGGCCCTGGCCCAGCAACTACATGACTTGCTATGCGGAGGCATTCTTCGCACGCCTCCTTTGGAGGTGCGGCCATCGCCGGTGAGCATCTGCAGCCTGGTTTCCGCACGCGATTTCTACATGTATCTCGTGGCCATCAAGTCTTTTTATGCGCAGCTGGGGCAGGGGAACATCTATGCAATCGACGACGGCAGTTTGACTGCCGATCAACGGAGGCTGCTCTGCGAGCAGGTACGCGGTATAACATTGCTCCACATCAATGATGCGCCGCGCAAGCGGGTGCCAAAGGGGGGCTGCTGGGAGCGCCTTTTATATATGATCCAGCTCGCACAGGCGGCCTATGTCATCCAGCTAGATTCCGATACCCTGACCCGCCATCCTCTTGCTGAAGTCATTGATGCCTGCATTGGCCAAACGCCATTCATTCTTTCAGGCGATCAGAGCGGGGCGCGGATATTGTCGCGGCAGGAGGCCTCGGCCCTGGCCAACCCGCAAGGACAGCATATCCAGACTGTCATGGAACGCCGGCTGGCAGAGGCCAAGGGGCTGAAAGCCTGCTATGTGCGCGGCTGTGCGGCTTTTTTTGGCATGCCGCGAGGTACCCTGTCCTTCGACGAAGTGGAAGAATTCTCCGAACACATGACCGGGATGCTCGGGGTCCGCTGGAATGAATGGGGCACCGAGCAAGCCACGGTCAATTATTTTGTCGCCAATCTTCCCGGGACATCCGTCCTCCAGCCGCCGAAATACACACATCGTTGGAAGACCGCGCCAGGCAACGAAACCGCTTTCATCCATTTCATCGGCACGCACCGTTTCGAAAACCAGTTCTATGCGCTGCAATCTCGTAAAGTGATAAAGGCCCTGCGCCACCCGTTATTCAGGCCAGGCAGGCTGGGCGGGGCGATTGCTTGACGACACTTGTCGGGCAATTACAGGCTCGGCTGTGTAAATGCCTGCCAGGCGTGGAACCCGGGGCGCCGGGCGGCGTTCTAGTCCCTTCGACCGGCTTGATCCTTGGGGGGATAGATAGCTCTTCACCCAGGCCGGGTGCTTCCTGATTTCCAAAGGTGGCGGGCCTGATTGTGGTTCGCCGATTTGTAAGGGCTGCCATCAAGTGACAATGAGGAAATCCCTTGTTGCCTCCGTAATTGGCAGGTACGCGATCCTTGTTCTGCAGATCGCAACGTCTGTCGTTCTTGCCCGCCTGCTTACGCCCGCTGAGATGGGGGTCTGGAGCGTGGGGCAATCGGCAATCTTCCTTTCTTCCACACTTCGCGATTTCGGTGCGGGCGATTATCTCATTCGCAGCGATGATGCCGGCCGCCGGGCCATCGGCCGGGTGTTTGCACTCATGCTCAGCATATCGCTCGTCTGCGCGCTACTGTTGTGGGCGTCCCGCAATCTGCTGGCGCATTTCTTCCGAGAACCCAAGCTTGCCGATCTGATAGACCTCATGACGCTGACTTATCTGCTGATGCCCTTCGGCCTGGGAGCGTTGATTACCCTCGAGCGCGAATTTGCCTTTGTTCAGCTGCAGCTAATGCAGGCCGCTGCCACTATCATCGGCAGCGTGACCGCGATCGTGCTCGCTTACAGGGGGTTCAGTTATTTCAGCCTGGCTTGGGGCCAGCTGGCGCAGATGCTTGTCCTTTTGGCCTTGCGCACCATGGCGCGGCCCGCGGCTGTGTTTTGCAAACCCATCTTTACCGGGTGGAAGGGGATATTTCGTTTTGGGGTTTTCACCACGCTTACCGCAATCTTCACCCAGGTATCGGCGCAGTCGGTCACCGCACTGATAGGACGCATTCTGGGCCTTTCCTCTCTGGGCCTTTACGAACGCGCCAATGGCATGAACAATTATCTCAGCAACGATTTGACCTTCTCAATCATGCAGGTGGTGTATGTCGGATTTTCGAAGGTCAAGGACAAGCCCGCGGAGTTGAAGCGGCTTTATCTTGCCACGGTGGAAAATCTGACAGGCGTGCTCTGGCCGGCCTATGCCTTGATCGCATTGCTGTCGCATCAGATCGTTCTGGTTCTCTATGGTCCCAAGTGGACTTTCGCGGCGCCCTTACTCGCAATAATAAGCTTGAGCTCGCTTTTGCAGGCCTTCTACGTGCCGCAAGTCAGGGTTTTGACGTCATTTGCCAATGTGCGCAGCATTTGTGCGGTGGAATTTACCGCCATGGTGTTCAGGATACTGGCGGTCCTGTTCCTGGCGCGGTTTGGTCTTATTTGGGCCGTGGTCGGTGCGGTCTCGCCATCGGCGATCGTAGCCATGCTGTATTGGCGAGTAACGTCCCCGCGGCTTGCTGTTGGCATGATCGATATGCTGGCCCCGTTAGGACGATCTTTCCTGGTGCTCCTTTTCACCCTGGTCGGCCCGCTTCTGCTTCTTCTTTTCACGCCCGTGGCCCAGGTCTCCGCCACTCTCCAATTGGTCATCTGCCTGCCTGTAGCGGGACTGGGCTGGCTCCTGTCTGTGCGGGCGGTTTCCCACGGCCTGCGTCCGGAAATTTCCTTGGCGATGAGCCACGCGCCGCGCCTTTTCCGCCAGTTGTTGGGTCAGGCCAATGGTACTGCGCCCTCCAGGTTTTTTCGGTAGCGATTACCGAATAATTGGAAATAAGGCCGCATGACAAGGCGCGCTCCGGCATTGGCGGCCTCTGTTTGGTCCACCAAACCTTGGTAGAGCGCCTCGAAGCTGGACACCATTCGTTGCACCGAGAATCGTTGCTGGACGCGGTCTTTGCCGGCTGCCCCCATCTGTTCTCGCTTCTCAGGGTTTGCCGCCAATTGTTGCAGGGCCTTGGCCAAGGCCTCAACATTCTCGACCGGTACCAACAGGCCGGTGCGGCCGTTCTCGATCACCTCGCTGACCCCGGGAAGGTTATGCGCGACGACCGGAAGCGAAAAATAGCTGGCTTCTGCCGCGGCCAGACCGAAAGCCTCGGAGCGCGAGGCAAGGGCTGCGATGTCCGCGGTGGCGTAAACCGGCGATATGTCGGCGCAATAGCCCAGAAAATGGACGCGGGACTGTACGCCCGAATCCGCCGCCAGACATTGGAGAGCCGGTCGTTGAGGGCCTTCGCCAGCGATAACCAGGTGCATATTCGGATCACCGAGCCTGGCCAGCGATCGCACCAGGAGGTCCATGCCCTTGCGTTCGATAAGCGATCCCACCGATGCCACGACGATCGCGTCATCAGCGATGCCCAGTGTTTTGCGCAATTCGGCGCAGCGTCCGAGGCGGAAGCGTTCCTGGACGATACCATTGTGGATGACTTTGAGCCGATTCTGCGGCACGCCGTCGGTGAGGAACTCACCCACGACGCTCTGCGAGACCCCGACAATCGCTGTTGCCTGATGCAAAAGCGAGGCAAACCGTTCGCGCCGCAGATAGTTGGTGTGCAGATGCGCAACGAGGGGCAGCCTGGCACGCAAGGCCACCGGCATCAGCCATTGATGTGGC
>JAEKMB010000161.1 GCA_019508105.1 Alphaproteobacteria bacterium | reverse complement strand
CTGCCGTCTAGGTTCCGGCCATGCCCGAACAGATCAAGAAAGACGTCATCGCCGCCATCGGCAACACGCCGCTGATCCGCCTGCGCCAAGCGTCCGAAGCGACCGGCTGCGAGATTTTGGGCAAGGCGGAATTCCTCAATCCCGGCCAGTCGGTGAAAGACCGTGCCGCGCTGTTCATCATCCAGGATGCGGTCCGGCGCGGCACCTTGCGTCCCGGCGGCACCATCGTGGAAGGCACTGCCGGCAATACCGGCATCGGCCTTGCCACCGTCGCCAATGCGCTGGGCTTCAAGACGGTGATTGTGATTCCCGACACCCAGAGCCAGGAGAAAAAAGACGCGCTGCGCCTGATGGGTGCGGAGCTGATCGAAGTGCCCGCCGTGCCGTACAAGAATCCCAACAATTACGTGAAGCTGTCGGGGCGGCTGGCCGAGCAACTGGCCCGGACCGAAAAGAACGGCGCCATCTGGGCCAACCAGTTCGACAATATCGCCAACCGCCAGGCCCATATCGAAGGCACCGGCCCGGAAATCTGGGATCAGACGGGCGGCAAGATCCACGGTTTCACCTGTGCGGTGGGGAGCGGCGGCACTTTGGGCGGGGTCGCCATCGCCCTGAAATCGCGCAACAAGAATATCCGCATCGCCGCCGCCGACCCGATGGGCGCGGCGAGCTGGAAAGCCACGGCTCTTCCATTACCGAGGGCATCGGCCAGGGCCGTGTCACCGCCAATCTGGAAGGTGCGCCATTCGACGACGCCTACCAGATCCCCGATGAGGAAGCCCTGCCTGTGGTGTTCGACCTTCTGGAGCATGAAGGCCTGTGCATGGGCGGCTCCACCGGCATCAATGTCGCCGCCGCCATGCGCATGGCCAGGGATATGGGGCCCGGCCACACCATCGTTACCGTGCTGTGCGATTACGGCAACCGTTATCAGTCCAAGCTGTTCAATCCTGACTTTCTGCGCGAAAAGGGGTTGCCGGTTCCGCCCTGGCTGGTGGAACAGCGCACACCGATAGCGGTTCCCTACGAATGAGCAATCTGGTGTCCACCGAATGGCTTGCGGCGCATCTTGGCGATGTGCGGCTGGTGGATGCTTCCTGGTATATGCCGGCTGAAAAACGCGATCCGGCGGCGGAATTTGAGGCCGGGCATATTCCCGGCGCGGTATTCTTCGACATTGACGGCATCGCCGACCATGCCACCGACCTGCCCCACATGTTGCCGGCGCCGGGTGAATTTTCCGCCGCCGCCGGCAAGCTGGGCATCGGCGATGGCGAAACGGTGGTGGTTTATGACGGCAGCGGCATTTTTTCAGCGCCGCGTGTGTGGTGGACGTTGAAGGCGATGGGCCACAGGGATGTGAAAGTTCTGGACGGCGGCTTGCCCAAATGGAAGCGCGAAACCCGCCCAATCGAAACCGGCCCGGCCAGGCCACAGGAAAAATCCTTCATAGCGAAGTTCAGACCTGGGATGGTGCGCGACTTCGGTGCGGTCATGGGCATCGTCAAGGACAAGACCGCCCAAATGGTGGATGCGCGCAGCGCCGCGCGTTTCACGGCCGAGGAAAAAGAACCCCGTGCCGGCTTGCGCTCGGGCCACATGCCGGGCGCGGTGAATGTACATTTTCGCAGTCTGATCAATGCTGACGGCACCTTGAAACCGCCTGGCCAGCTCCACGCCGCGTTTGAGCAGGCCGGCGTGGATATCAATAGGCCCATTGTCACCACTTGCGGCTCCGGCCTCAGCGCCGCCATTCTAATGCTCGCGCTGGCGGAGATCGGCGCCTCCGATGTGGCGCTGTATGACGGCTCCTGGACGGAATGGGGCGGGCGGCCTGAAGCTCCGGTGGTGACGGGCTAATGGTCGCCAAAGGAACCACCAAGCGCCGCATTCCGATGACGGTGACGTTCCTGGAAATGAAGGCCAAGCCTTCGGCCCTGCCCCCGCCGCAGCCGCGCGGCAAGGTGGCACTGCTCAAATGCGAAAAGCCGCCCACCCATTTCTACCGCTATCTCTACGACATGATCGGCGCCGACTATTACTGGGTGGACCGCAAGAAGCTGGCGCCCGAGGCGTTGGAAAAGGTGATCCATTATCCGCTGAACCTGCTTTTTGTGCTGTATGCGGAAGGAAGCCCGGCCGGGATGGCGGAACTGGACCTTCGCAGCAGCGGCACCGCCAATATCTCCTATTTCGGGCTGATGCCGGAGATGATCGGCAAGCGCATGGGCTATTTTTTCCTTTATCACACCTGCATCAATGCCTGGATCCAGCCTATCCAGCGCCTGACCATCAACACCTGCACCCTGGACCATCCCCGCGCCCTGCCTTTGTACCAGCGGCTGGGTTTTACCGCCTACAACCGGGAAGAACGGTTTGTGGAATTGCCCTGACCGGCGTTTGAAGGCAAAGTCGTCCGCGTTTGGCTCCCAGGCGGTGCATGACCCAAGATAAAGAACTTACCTGGCGCGGCATCGCCCTGGGCATGTCGCTCACCTTCCTTTTCACCGCCGCCAATATGTATCTGGGATTGAAGGTTGGCCTCACCATCGCCACCTCAATCCCCGCCGCGGTCATCTCGATGGCGTTTTTGGGCCTTTTCTCCGGCTCCAACATTCGCGAGAACAACATCGTCCAGACCGTCTGCTCGGCGGCGGGCGCGCTCTCCTCTGTCATCTTCATCCTGCCCAGCCTGGTGATCATCGGCTGGTGGACGGATTTCCCGTTCTGGACCTCCTTTCTCATCTGTGCGGCGGGTGGCGTGCTGGGGGTGCTTTTCACCATCCCGCTGCGCCGCGCCCTGGTCACGCAATCCGATCTTCCTTATCCGGAAGGCGTGGCGGCTGCCGAAGTGCTCAAAGTGGGCGCCGACATGCGCGCCGAAAATCCCGAAGCGCGCGAGGGTTTGCTGGCGGTGGTTTATGGGTCGCTCGCGTCGGCGGGCCTTTCCATCGCGACCGCGATGCGTCTGGCCGCCGCCGACGTGCAAGGCGTCTTCAGGACCGGTACCGTGGCGGCGACCGGCTACACATTCTCTTTTTCGCTGGCGCTGGTCGGTGCCGGCCATCTGGTGGGAATTTCCGTCGGCCTCGCCATGTTTGCCGGCATCCTGATCGCCTGGGCGGGCGCCTTGCCTATCCTCACCGCGATGACGCCGATGCATGGCGACCTGACAAGCTTCGTAACCGGTATCTGGCGCAATGATGTGCGCTTCATCGGCGCGGGCGCAATGGCGGTGGCCGCCGTCTGGTCTTTGCTGCGGACGGTGGGGCCCATTGTCGTCGGCCTCAAAGCCACAATGCGCGCAAGCGGCGGCACGGCCAATCTGCTCGACCACACCGACCGCGACATGTCTTTCCGCGCCATTTTGGGCGTAGGCCTGGCGTCAATAGCGGTGAGCACCTGGCTGGTATGGCGCTTCAGCAGCGAAGCGGGGTTGAGCGATGCGGCACTGTGGATCGCGCTGCTTTCAATCCCCTTGGTTTTGGCTGGAGGCTTTTTCGTGTCCGCCATCTGCGGTTACATGGCGGGCCTGATCGGCTCCTCCAACA
>JAEKMB010000098.1 GCA_019508105.1 Alphaproteobacteria bacterium | reverse complement strand
GCCAAGAAGATCGCGCCCGCGGCCCTCGCCGCCCTGCCCGCCGGCGATGTGGAAATCGCCCTGCGCCAGGCCATGCACCAGGCCATCGGCGAGCCGCGCATCACCCTGCGCGCCGCCCCGGCCGTGGCCGAGGTTCTGGAACAGCGCCTGGCCGATATCGCCCATGAAGAAGGTTATGAGGGGCGCGTCGCCATGGCGGCTGACCCGGCCATGACCGGCGGCGACTGCCGCATCGAATGGCGCGGCGGCGGCGCCGAACGCCGCGAGCAAGTCATCGAAGACGCCCTGACCGCCCTTATCGCCCACCGTTTCTCTCCCATCGTGCCCACTTCTTGAATTTGAAAGGATAGTCCCATGGCGACCGACAATGTCGATCTGCCCGACCTGAGCCAGGAAGCCGCGCCCGGCACCGCCGCCGCGCTGCTGAACACCGACGCGCCTGCCGAAGCGACGCCGAAGCATTCCGCCGTCGACCTGGAAGCGGTGTTCGACGTGCCGGTCACGGTCAGCGCCGTGCTGGGCAAGAGCGCGATGGAAGTCAGCCAGCTCCTGAAGCTGGGCAAGGGCACCGTGGTGGAACTGGACCGCAAGGTCGGTGAAGCCATCGACATCTATGTCAATGACCGCCTGGTGGCGCGCGGCGAAGTGGTGCTGGTCGAGGACCGGCTGGGCATCACCATGACGGAAATCATCAAGGCCGGCTCCGGCTCGTAAGGCCCATTTTTAAAGGATACCTGCCATGCGTCTACTCATCGTCGGCGGACTTCAGGGCCAGATCGGCCTGGCCACCAAAATCGCCATGGACAAGGGGGCGAAAGTCACCCATGCCGCGGACATCGAACAGGCCCTGTCCTCGCTGCGCGGTGGCGTCGGCGCCGATCTGGTGTTCTGCGACGTCACCCTCGACATCGCCGCGCTGGTGCGCGGCCTCAGCTCCGAACGCATCTGCACCCCGGTGGTAGCCTGCGGCATCGGCACTGACACGCGCCGCGCCGTGGAAGCGATCCGCGCCGGCGCCAAGGAATATCTCCCCTTGCCCGCCGACGCCGAGCTGATCGCCGCGGTGCTGGCGGCGGTGGCCGACGAATCCCACCAGCTGGTGCATGAAGACGAAGCCATGACGGCGGTACTCAGCCTGGCCGACCAGATCGCCGGCAGCGAAGCCTCGATCCTGGTCACCGGCGAAAGCGGCACCGGCAAGGAAGTGCTGGCGCGTTATGTTCACCGCAAGTCGGCGCGTTCCGACAAGCCCTTCATTTCGGTGAACTGCGCCGCCATCCCGGAAAACCTGCTGGAATCCGAACTGTTCGGCCATGAGAAAGGCGCCTTTACCGGCGCCATCGCCCGGCGCATCGGCAAGTTCGAGGAAGCCAATGGCGGCACCCTGCTGCTGGACGAAATCAGCGAAATGGACGCGCGCCTGCAGGCCAAGCTGCTGCGTGCCATCCAGGAGCGCGAAATCGACCGCGTCGGCGGCACCAAGCCGGTCAAGGTGGACATCCGCATCATTGCCACCTCCAACCGCGACCTGGCGGAGGCGGTCAAGCACGGCACCTTCCGCGAAGACCTGCTCTACCGCCTGAATGTGGTGAATCTGCGCCTGCCCGCCTTGCGCGAGCGTCCCAAGGATATTCGCGCCCTGTCGCACCACTTCGCCCGCAAATATGCCGAGGCCAATGGCGTGCCGTACCGCGCCGTCTCCTCCCAGACCGAGCGTTTGCTGCTGGGTCACGTCTGGAAAGGCAATGTCCGCGAGCTGGAAAATACCATCCACCGCGCCGTGCTCCTGGCCACTGGCCCCGACATCTCGCCAGAAGCCATCCGCCTGCCGGACGGCAGCCAGGTGGGCGCGGCACAGAATAGCCCGCAGAACCCGGCAGTGCAGAACGCGGTGGTCTCGGCCGCCGCCGTTACCCGCGGGCTTGTCGGACGCACCGTCAGCGATGTGGAGCGCGACCTGATCCTGGACACGCTGGACCATTGCCTGGGCAACCGCACCCATGCCGCCAACATCCTGGGCATCTCGATCCGCACCCTGCGCAACAAGCTGCGCGAATATTCGGACTCCGGCCTCAGCATTCCCAGCCATGGTGAACAGCGCGGCTACGAACAGAAGATGGCTGGGTGAGGAACGGTTCGCCGAAAGGCGAACGAAATGGTGTCGTACTACGCTGTCGCTAACGACGGACCATTTCGAGGTCCATAGCGGCAGCGAATGGACAACGCCGCGAACTTGAGTGAGCGGCCGGGCGAAAACACCGGCCTATAGGATGCGAAGAGCTTAGAATGAGCGACACCACCACCACGGCTTCTGCGGGTCTGAACCTGACCCCCGCCAGGATCTTCGACTTCATCAAGAAGTCGGACCTGGGCCTGGCCATCGGCATCATGGCCATCCTCGTGGTGCTGATCCTGCCGCTGCCCACCTGGCTCTTGGATGTGAGCCTGGCCTTTTCGCTGAGCTTCTCCATCCTGATCCTGATGACGGCGGTGTTCATCAGGAAACCGCTGGAATTCAGCTCTTTCCCCACCATCCTGCTGCTCACCACCATGATGCGACTGGCGCTCAACCTCGCCTCCACCCGGCTGATCCTGGGCCATGGCAATGAAGGCACCGCGGCCAGCGGCTATGTCATCCAGGCTTTCGGCAAGCTGATCATGCAGGGCAATTTCGTCATCGGCTTGATCGTTTTCGCCATCCTGGTGATCGTGAACTTCATTGTCATCACCAAGGGTTCGGGCCGCATTGCCGAAGTCGCCGCCCGCTTCAGCCTGGACGCCATGCCCGGCAAGCAGATGGCGATCGATGCCGATCTCTCGGCCGGCCTGATCGACGAAAAGGAAGCCAAGCAGCGGCGCAAGACCATCGAGGCGGAATCCAATTTCTTCGGCGCCATGGACGGCGCCAGCAAATTCGTGCGCGGCGATGCCATTGCCGGCTTGTTGATCGTCGGCATCAACATCATCGGCGGCATCATCATCGGCGTGGCCCAGAAGGGCATGAGCTTCATGGATGCCTCCCACACCTTCACCCTGCTGACGGTGGGTGACGGACTGGTGTCGCAGATGCCGGCCCTGATCGTGTCCACCGCCGCGGGCCTGATGGTTTCCAAGGCCGGCGTCGAAGGCGCTACCGACAAGGCGCTTATCAACCAGCTTTCCTTCTATCCCCAGGCACTGGGCATGGCCGCCGCCGTGATGGGCATTGTCGCGGTGCTGCCGGGCATGCCGACCCTGGCCTTTGGCGGCCTGGCGGTTGGTACCGGTTCGCTCGCCTATTATGCCCATAAGCGCAAGGACGCCCGCACCCAGCAGGCCGCCGCCGACGTCGCGCAAGCCGAAGGCCCGCCCAAGGAGGAGCCGATTTCCTCCGCCCTGGCGCTGGACCTGCTGCGCATCGAGCTGGGCTATGGCCTGTTGCCGCTGATCAATGATGTGCAGGGCCACCGCATCACCGACCAGATCAAGGCGCTGCGCCGCCAACTGGCGCAGGAAATGGGCTTTGTCATGCCCGCGGTTCGCATCCTGGACAATATGCAGCTGGGCGCCAACGAGTACCGCATCCGCATCAAGGAATTTGATTCCGGCAAAGGCGAGCTTTTTCCCGGCTCCTTCCTGATCATGGACCCCAAGGGCCTGCCCATCGACTTGCCCGGTACCCATACCACCGAGCCGGCTTTCGGCCTGCCCGCCACCTGGGTGTCCGGCAGCCTCAAGGAAGAAGCATCGTTCCGCGGCTTCACCGTGGTGGATCCCGGCACGGTGCTGACCACCCACCTCACCGAAGTGCTCAAGGGCCATATGTCCGAACTGCTCTCCTATGCGGAGACCAAGAAGCTGCTGGATGACCTGCCGCCCGAGAACAAGAAGCTGGTGGACGAGATCATCCCGTCGCAGATTTCCGTCACCGGCGCCCAGCGCGTGCTGCAGACCCTTCTGGGCGAGCGGGTCTCGATCCGCGACCTGCCCGCCATCCTGGAAGGCATCGCCGAGGCCGTCGGTCACACCAAGAACGCGCTCTACATCACCGAGCATGTGCGCGCGCGTCTCGCCCGCCAGCTTTGCCACGCCAATCTTTCGCCGGGCGGCTATCTGCCGTTGGTGGCGCTGTCGCCCGGCTGGGAACAGGCCTTCGCCGAATCCATCGTCGGCACCGGCGAGGAACGCCAGCTTGCCATGGCACCGTCGCAGTTGCAGCAGTTCATCCAGCAGGTGCGCGAAGCCTTTGACGAGGCCAGCGGCAAGAATGAAGTGCCGGTGCTGCTGACATCGCCCCAGATCCGTCCCTTTGTGCGCTCCATCATCGAGCGCTTCCGCCCCCAGACCGTGGTGATGAGCCAGAACGAAATCCACGCCTCAGTGCGCCTGCGCACCTTGGGTCAGGTCTAGCGCCATGGCGTTGCCGGCCGCCAGCAACCTGGTCGCCTTCCCGCGCGCTGATCTGCGCAGCTCGCTGGGCGCGGCGATGAAGCGCCACCGCTTGCCCGAAACCCTGGCCCAGGCCTTGATACGGGAGGCCGCCAACTTTCCCGAGGTCAGCGCCGACGCCGCGCTGGCTTTCGCGCTATCCCAGCGCATGGTCCCGGCCCCGATCGATTATGAAAAGGCCCGCGGCATCCTGCTGGTGGGGCCCGGCGGCGCCGGCAAAAGCACGGTGGCTGCCAAGATCCTGCATGCTGCCGCCTTGGTGGGCCGCCGCACCAACGTCACCCGCGCCGATGGCGGACTGGCCCTGTTTCGTACCGGCACCAATCCGCCGGAAATGCTGACCGTGATGGAAGCCGACGGCTTCAATCCCTTGAATGCCCGCGCCGCCGCCGCCTTTTCCGCGCTGGGCGAGATCGAAGGGGTGGAGACCATCGGCGTGGTTTCGGCCTTGAACGACGCCGAAGATGTCAGCGATATCGTTTCAGCCTTCCGTTTCCGCCGGGTGATCGTCACCCACATGGACCGCACCCGGCGTCTTGGCGCCGCCTTGGCGGCCTGCATGTCGGGCGCGCGCCTCGCCCATGTCAGCTTCGGTCCCCGGCCCGAGGATGCGCTGGAGATGCTGGAGCCCGGCAGCATCGCCGCCCAGATGTTGGACGCCAGCGCGCACTGAACCGGTGTCATGGCCCGCAAATGCGGGCCACCCAGGTGACCCAAATACAATTCTGGAAATCCTCGCGGCGCTCTAACCTTCGAGGGCGTGCTGAATCCAACTGGGATGGGGCCCCGGTGGGCCATGACAAGTTTGGCTGGCGCTTCTTGCCGCCGCCGCCAGGTAGAACCAAAATGGTTCAGCGCCCCAAAGAAAAGCGAGAATTGTTTCTGAAAATGACATGCTCGTGATGCTTCCCAAAGCCGCCGCGCGACTAACCTGCGGGAATCATGAGCCAACCGCCCGGCGTTCAACCGGATGGCGAAACCCGGGTATTGGGCGGGAAATCGCCGGTTTCGCGTCTTTTGTGCAACAGGGGGACAGGCTGCCGCACCAGGGCAGGGAACGTCCAAAAGCGCAGCGGCGTTATTGGCCCCGGAGGGACCTGAATTCGAGGGTCAACAAGATGTCTGCAATGGGAATGTCCGCCCCGCGCGGCAAGGAATTTGCGATTTCCGCCTATGCCGATGTCCGGCATGAACAGCTGTTTTTCGAGCGCCAGCAATCGCTGGCTTTGCGGAACATGGAATGGGAAGGCCGGGTCGAACCCCTGCTGCCCTGGTCCACGCTGATCATGCGCGGCCTTGGCGTGACGATCTTCGTGGGCGCGTTCCTGGCGATCCTGGTCTGACGATCAGGCCCTGAGAGCGTGCTTGCGCAAATGGCGCACCAGCGCCATTTCGTCCAGACGGGCCTGTTCACGCCGGGCCTGTATTTCCGCCAAGCGCTTGGCCTGCTGTTCGGTAGCCACTTCCAGCGCCTTGAGATCCTCAAAAGCCTTTTCCATATCCAGCTGCGCCGCGGCGTATTCGCGCTCGATTTCCTTGAGCGTGTTGCGCAGATTCTCGCGGCGGACCTCGATCGAACGCAGGAAGGAGGGAAAGGCCAGGCGGCCGATATCGGAATCGCCCGCGCGGTGCTTTTCGCGCGCCACATTGTCGTCCAGGTCCGCCAGCTTGCGTTCCAGATCGGCCTTCATGGCGTCGATCGCGGCAATACGGCGCTTCATTTCATCGACATGGAAGCGCTTGAGGCGCAGCAGCGTATCGGTCCGGTTCATCGCGCAGTTCCTTCTGCGCTGCCCATGATGGCGGACAGCGCGTCATAGCCTTGGCTCAACGACGCCCGCTCGGTTTTGGACTGGGCCAGAAAGGCCTCGAGCTGCGGGTAGAGCCTCACAGCATTGTCCACTTCAGGATTCGTGCCAGCCCTGTAGGCGCCCAGCCGGATCAGCTCTCCCATATCTTCGTAAATGGTCAGCGGCAGGCGGGCCCGCAAAACCAGCTTTTGTTCGTCATCGCTGTTGCAGCCGGGCATGGCGCGGCTGACGCTCTTAAGAATGTTGATGGCCGGAAAGCGGCCCCGTTCCGCAATGGCACGTTCCAAAACGATATGGCCGTCCAGGATGCCGCGCACCGCGTCCGCCACCGGTTCATTATGGTCGTCGCCTTCCACCAGGACAGTGAACAGACCGGTGATGGAACCGGTCTTTGCATCATTGCCTTCAGCGTCCGGGCTGGGCACGCCCGGTCCGGCGCGTTCCAAAAGCTTGGGCAACTCGGCGAAGACAGTGGGGGTATAGCCCTTGGAGGCCGGGGGTTCGCCCGCCGACAGGCCGATCTCGCGCTGGGCCATGGCAAAGCGCGTCACCGAATCCATCAACAGCAGCACATTCAGGCCGGAATCGCGCAACTGTTCGGCCACCGCCATGGCGACATAGGCGGCCTGGCGGCGCACCAGCGGCGCCTCGTCCGACGTCGCGGCGACCACCACCGAACGCGCCAGGCCTTCTTCGCCCAGGTCGTCCTCGATGAATTCCTTCACTTCGCGGCCGCGCTCGCCGATCAATCCGATCACGATGGCATCGGCATCGGAATTGCGCGCCAGCATGGACAGAAGCGTGGATTTGCCCACACCAGAGCCGGAGAAAATACCCATGCGCTGGCCGGCGCAGCAGGTGGCGAAGGCATTGAGGGCGCGAATGCCCAGATCCAGTTTCTCACCGATGCGGCCGCGGCGGGTGGCAGCCGGCGGCGCGGCCTTGAGCGCGTAGGGCGTCATGCCCAGCGGCAGCGGGCCCTTGCCGTCCGTCGGCTGGCCAAAACCGTCCAGCACCCGGCCCAGCCAGGCCGTGGAGGGATAAATCGAAGCGGGGCGATCGTCGAAGTCGGCGCGGGCGCCCAGGGTGATCCCGTCCAGCGAACCCAGCGGCATGACCAGCGCCCGGCCGTCGCGAAAGCCGACCACCTCGCATGGAATTTTCCTATCGTTTCCGATACTTATGTGGCACTGGCCACCCAGACTGACCGCGCCCTGCGCTCCGGTCACCTCCACCGCCAGCCCCTCGATGCGGGCGACCCGGCCGAAGCGGGTCAGGGTGGCAATGGCGTCAATTTCCTGGAGCAAAGCGCGCATAAAAGTCCGTATTTTAGGGCTTTTTGGAGCCCCGGGCCGGTATTTTCGAAGGACTTTCTGCCCTTCTGCACGCCCATCTTGCGGCCAACAATTTAAACGGCGGTAAACTTAACAAAGCGAATCAAGGGCCTTAGCCTGCCCAAAGTCCTTTCCGCCCCTTAATCCGGGATGAGGAAGGGGTGAAGCCGGGGACAGAAGTTAAAGGCGCTGTTAACTATTTGCGCTTACCTTCCGGAAACTGGTTAACCGTTCCCACACCCTGTGGGCGGCAAGGAACGTTAAGAGAGGGGCCTGACATGCGCGTACTCCTGATCGAAGACGACAGCGCCATGGCGCGCAGCATCGAACTGATGCTCCGCAGCGAAGGCCTTAACGTCTACACCACCGATCTCGGCGAAGAAGGGATCGATCTGGGCAAGCTTTATGATTACGACATCATCGTGCTGGACCTGCAGCTTCCCGACATGAGCGGGTTTGAGGTGCTCAAGGCCCTGCGCGTCGCCAAGGTGCAGACGCCGGTGCTGATCCTGTCGGGCAACGCCATTGTCGAAGCCAAGGTCAAGGCGCTGGGCTTCGGCGCCGACGATTACATGACCAAGCCTTTCCATAAGGACGAGCTGGTCGCCCGCATCCAGGCCGTGGTCCGCCGTTCCAAGGGCCATAGCCAGTCGGTCATCACCACCGGCAAGCTCACCGTCAACCTGGACGCCAAGACCGTGGAAGTCGACGGCGCCCGCGTCCACCTGACGGGCAAGGAATATCAGATGCTCGAGCTGCTCTCGCTCCGCAAGGGCACCACCCTGACCAAGGAAATGTTCCTCAATCATCTGTATGGCGGCATGGACGAGCCGGAGCTGAAGATCATTGACGTCTTCATCTGCAAGCTGCGCAAGAAGCTGGCCGCCGCCACCGAAGGTGCCAATTATATCGAAACCGTCTGGGGCCGCGGCTATGTGCTGCGCGATCCCAATGGCGAGGAAATTGTTCAGGTCGCCTGAGCGATCTGTTCCGAATTGAAAAAGGCGCCCTTGGGCGCCTTTTTTATTTCCCTTGTTGTCATTCCCGGCCGAGCGCCGCAAAGCGGCGCGAGGGGAAGGGAACCCAGGTGGCCAAAACCGTCACGGTTTAAGGACCTGGATCCCCTTCCCTCATGCTCGCTGCCGCTCGCATTCGCCGGGGATGACATTCAGCTCGGCATTGGTTCAGTTTGACCAAAAGCCGGGATTGAAAGGGCTAAGGGGCCGGCCTTAGGGTGGCCGAATGGCAAGACGTTGGGCCTTGGATAGCTGCGGTGGTTCTGTTGCTCGGTGCCTTCTGGTGGTTCTTTGTGAAAGGCGGTTCTCCTGCCGTCGTCCCCTGCCATACCCCCGACGGAAAACCCTGCGTAGCGATGTGACCCATGACTGTCAGTTCATTTGGCAGTCTAGCAATTTGGTGTCTAACGACGACCCGATCAGCAGGCGGTTGCCCGCAGCGATACCGACACTCGCGCCGGCCAACTCACCTCCGTCATTGCCATAGACCTGGGTCGCCTCCTGCGGCACGCCGTTCACCAGGCTGACCCGGAATAGCTGGGACGGCGCGCGCTTGCTGGGATCGGCATTGAAGGCGCGCCAGTCCATCAGATTGGCATGGCCGCCCACCCACAATTGGCCCTGGCCATCCAAGCTGAGCCGTTCCGGACCCGCACCGACCAGCAAGGTGCCCGTTTCGGTCAGCGCGCCGGTGAACGGTTCTCTGGAGAAGCTGGTCAGTGAACGGCTGAGCAATCCGCCCACCACCAGATGAGTGCCGCCGCCCGTCAGGATCAGGCTGCGGGTGCCGTAGAGGCCATCGGCCACTTCCTTGAACGTCATGCCGTTGAAAAACAGCACATTGCCGCCAGGGATGACGCCGTAAGTCTGGGGGATATGGAGCAGCGGATTTTTGCCCGCGGTGCCGTTGGCGACATAGAAGCTGCCGGGACTGGCCACCGCCACATCCTGGGGATTGATCAGCATGCCGCCTTCCACAGTGCCTTGCGCCACCAGCGCCGGCGTACCGGCCGGGTCGGTCACTTCAAAACTGTCAATGCTGAACCGCCCATTATTATTGGTCGCTCCGGCTCTCGCCGACGCTCCGCCGGAACGGCGGTTCACTGCCATCAGGAACAGGCCCTTGCCGTCCGGGGTGCGATAAAGCCCGATCCCCCGCGGATGAAAATCACGCGGTGCGCCGGCAAGCTTGCGCAAAGCCCCGCCCGCCAGCGGCATGGCATAGATGCCATCGCCGACGGACGGCCCCCGCGCGCTGGCCACCGAAATAAACGCCATGCCGTTGGCGGCTTCCATGTCCTGCACCCCAGGCACCGCGCCCGCAACTTTGCAGCTTCCCAGAAACCCCGTGGGGACGGAGGAAAACACGCCATTGGACCACACTGCCCGCGCCGTGGCGCTGACCAGCACCACGATTCCCAGCATCGCCAGGGCCCGGCCGATGCGCCGGGGCCGTCCCAACCTCATGGCGTAGCATCCGCAAATTGCAGCGACGCCAGCCGGGCATAAAGCCCGCCTCCGGCCATCAGCTCGGCATGGCTGCCTTGCGCCACCACCTTGCCCTCGTCCATCACCACAATGCGCTTGAGCCGCTGAATGGTGGAGAAACGGTGCGCGATCACCAAAGTGGTGCGGCCCACCATCAGATTGCCCAGCGCGGCCCGACAAAGTCACGCCGCGCTCGCCCACCAATGTGTCAAAACCATGAGGCAGTTTTTCAATGAACTCGGAGGCCGCAGCGGCGTCAGCGGCGGCGCGCACCTGCTCGTCACTGGCATGTTCGCGGCCATAGCGGATATTGGCGGCAATGCTGCCGGAAAAGATCACCGGTTCCTGCGATACCACCGCGATTTTCTGGCGCAGCGCCACCGGATCAAGCTGGGTGATGTCCACGCCGTCAAAGCGGATGCTTCCTGCCTGGGCATCGAAGAAACGCAGCATCAACTGGAACACGGTGGACTTGCCGGCACCGCTGGGGCCCACCAGTGCCACCGCCTCGCCGCCCGCCACATCCAGCGAGAAGCCGTTCAGCGCCTTGAAATCAGGACGGGTGGGATAGCGGAAAGTGATATTCTCGAAGCGCACCCCCCCGCTGGGCTTGGGCGGCAATTGCAGGGGATGGGCGGGGGGGCGGATCGCCGGCACTTCATGCAGCAATTCCATCAGCCGCTCGGAGGCGCCGGCGGCACGCTGCAGATCCCCCCACACTTCCGACAAGGCGCCCACGCCGCCACCGGTGAGAATGCCGTAGAAGATGAACGCCACAAGCTGGCCGGCCGAGATGTGGCCGCCGATGAAATCATGCAGCCCAATCAGTCCCACCGTGGCCAGGCCGGCAAAGGCGGTGAAGATGGCGATGGCGGTGAGGATGGCGCGCGCCAGGGTGCGGCTTTTGGCAAAGACAAAGGCGCGCTCCACCGCATCGCCAAAGGCGCGCCGCTCGTAATTTTCCTGGGTGAAGGCCTGCACCGTCGGTACGGCGTTCAAGGTCTCGGCGCCGCGCGCGGCGGTATCGGCGATGGAATCCTGGCTGGCGCGGGAGAGCTTTCGCACCCAGCGGCCGAACAACAGCAGCGGCAGCATCACCACCACCACCGCGCCCACCACCAGCAAGGTCAGCTTGACGCTGGTGAAAAACATCAGCGCCAGCCCACCGGTCAAAGTGACCAGGTTGCGCAGCGCCATGGAGGCGGAACTGCCCACCACTGTCTGGATCAGGGTGGTGTCGGCCGTCATGCGCGACAAGACTTCGCCGGTGCGGGTGACTTCGAAAAATTGCGGCGACAGACCCAGCACATTGTCGAACACGCTTTTGCGGATATCGGCCACCACCCGCTCGCCCAGCCAGGTCACGGCATAAAAACGCGTGGCTGCCGCCAGGCCCAGC
>JAEKMB010000160.1 GCA_019508105.1 Alphaproteobacteria bacterium | reverse complement strand
GCTTCCACCACTCGCGCCAGCTTGGAGATGCCCACCACCTTGTTGGTGGGCAGATAGCCGACATGGGCACGGCCGATGATGGGAGCAAGATGGTGTTCGCAATGGCTCTCAAAGCGGATGTCGCGCAGGATCACCATATCGTCATAGCCGGCGACTTCCTCGAAGGTGCGCGCCAGATAGGCTTCGGGGTCCTGGTCATAGCCTGAAAACCAGTCCTCGAATGCGCTGGCGACGCGGGCCGGTGTATCGGCCAGGCCCTCGCGCGACGGATCATCACCCGCCCAGCGCAGCAAGGTGTGCACCGCGGCTTCCGCCTCTTCACGGCTGGGCCGGTTGGGCGCGGTCTTGGTGCAGGGATTGGTGTAGTCGGTCTTGGCCATGGACGGTCCGCCAAAGGAAAGGCGGATTAAACCCGCCCTGACCCGCGTGTTTCAACCACAACAAAATAGGGTTTTAGTGAATCTGCCGGCGCTCATAGGGGCTTTCCAGCAGGAAAGCGGGGATTTCGGCCTCGAAGCTTTCGCCCGACGCGCTGCGCATCTGGTAATGGCCGCTCATGGTGCCCGAGGCGGTCTCCAGCGGGCAGCCCGAGGTATATTGGAAGCTTTCGCCCGGCGCGATGATCGGCTGGACCCCGACCACGCCGGGGCTGCGCACTTCCTGCACCCGGCCGGTACCGTCCATGATGTTCCAGTAGCGTGACAGAAGCTGCACCGGCTCGGCGCTGCGGTTTTCGATGGTGACGGTGTAGGACCAGACATAGCGGTCATCGTCCGGATCGGACTGGTCGTCCAGATAGGCCGGCTTCACCGCCACGCGGATCGCCCTTGTCTCCAGTTCATACTGGTGGCCCAGGGCTTCGTCAGTGTGTTCCAATCCAAACATGCAACAAGTATCGGGCGCCGCCGCTTTGGGTGCAAGCGGCATTTGCGCGCAATGGTTAGCGATGTAAAAAAATGCTTGGAAACCGCGCGGAAAACGCGTCAGCGCGGTTCGACGGTGACGGTGGTTTTCACCGAATTGGCGATGAAGCAGGCTTCATGCGCCAGATGATGGATATGTTCCAGGGTCGCGGCATCGGCATCGCACACCACTCTGGGCCGCAGGATCACGCGGGTGATCCAGAGTTTGCCGCCGTCATTTTCCAGAAAGCCCACCGCATCATCCTCGTAGGATTGGACGGTGACTTTCTTCTTGGTGCAGATCGCCAGCAAGCTCAGCATATGGCAGGACGACAACGCCGCCACCAGCAGGTCTTCGGGATCACCGTGGCGGCCGTCGCCGCGATAGGCCGGTGAGGCGCTGGCGGTCATCCTGTCCTGGCCGTCCTTGAAGGCGATCTGGTGTTCGCGCGGATAGGCTTCATAGGTGAAAGGCTTGCCGCCATCGTTCCAGGTCAGGCGGATCTTGTGCTCGGCCATTACGCCACCTTCAGGGCTTGATCGAGGTCTTCGCAAAGATCCTCGGCGTCTTCCAGCCCGACCGACAGGCGCAGCATGCCGCCAGTAACGCCGGCGGCGGCGCGCGCCTCAGGCGTCAGTTTCTGATGGGTGGTGGTTTCGGGATGGGTGACGAGGCTCTTGGCATCGCCCAGATTGTTGGAGATGTCGATCAATCCCAGCGCATTGGCCAGCCGGAAGGCCGCCGGCTTGCCGCCCGCCACTTCGAACGCCACCACGCCGCCGCCGTCATCCATCTGCGCCTTGGCCAGATTGTGCTGGGGATGATCAGGACGGAAGGGATAGAGAACCCGCGTCACTTTCTTGTTTCCGGCCAGGAAGTCGGCGACGGTTTTCGCATTCTCGCAATGCTGCTTCATGCGCAGGTCCAGGGTCTCCAGGCTCTTCAGATGCAGCCAGGCATTGAAGGGGCTAAGGGTGGGGCCGGTGTTGCGCAGGAACTGGTGCAAATTCTCGTCCAGAAAATCCTGGTGACACAGGATCACGCCGCCCATGGCGCGGCCCTGACCGTCAATGAATTTGGTGGAGGAATGCACCACGATATGGGCGCCGAATTCCATCGGCCGCTGCAAGGCAGGGGTGGCAAAGGCATTGTCCACGATCAGGCGGGCGCCGGCTTGTTCCGCGATCTTGGCCACCGCCGCGATATCCACGATCGCCAGGGTCGGGTTGGAGGGCGTCTCCACGAACAGCATCTTCGTCTCAGGCCGCATCGCCGCCTGCCAGGCGGAGAGATCGCTGCCCTCGACAAAGGTGCAGGCAATGCCGAAACGCGGCAGCACGTTTTCCAGCACATAGCGGCAGGAGCCGAACAGGGCGCTGGCGGATACGACATGATCGCCGGTCTTCAGCCCGGCCAGTAACACGGCGCTGACCGCGGCCATACCGGTGGCGGTGGCGCGTGCCGCCGGCGCGCCTTCTAGCTGCGCCATGCGCTGCTCGAACATGGTGACGGTGGGATTGGCTAGGCGGGTATACTGGAAGCCGGGGCTTTCGCCCTTGAAACGGGCCTCCGCCTCCTCGGCCGCTTCATAGGCATAGCCGGCGGTGAAAATCAGCGGTTCACAGGTTTCCTGGAACGGTGTGCGCACCTGGCCGCCGCGCACCGCCTGGGTGCGCCTGCGCCATTTTCCGGGTTTCTTGTTCGTCGCCATCCGCTCGTGTCCCTGCAAGGCCCGGTTTGTCGCGCGGTTGCCCCTAAAGGGTCAAGAACATAAGCTTTATGCGGGATTCGCAGAGGTCCGGTCTGGCCCAGGAAATGCGGGTATTGCCGACATGAAACGCCTGTTTCTGCTGCGTCATGCCAAAGCCCAGCCCCGATGGAGGTACGGGGAGCGTAGGCGAAAGCCGGAGCGACCAATAAATGAAGCGGCTATTTCTACTCAGGCACGCCAAGGCCCAGCCGGCGGACGGAGGCACGGAAGATTTCGACCGCACCCTGATGCTGACCGGGATGCAGGATGCCGGTGCCATGGCGCGTTATCTGCGCAAGAGCGATTACAAGGCGGATCTTATCCTGTGTTCATCCGCCGTCCGCACCACCCAGACCGCCGAGCTGATCCTGCAGCAGCTCGACAGCGAGATCGAGTATCGCGACAATCTTTACCTGGCGGACGCCGCCAAGCTCGTGGCGGCGGTGCGCGCCGCGCCGGCCGCCATCTCCTCCCTGATGATCGTGGGGCACAATCCCGGACTGGAGGCTTGCGCCGGCCTGTTGGCGCGCGAGCCGGTGCGCCGCAAGGAGCGGGCACGGCATGAGGCGCTGGAGGAAAAATTCCCTACCTGCGCCGTGGCGGTGCTGGATTTTGATGTCGGGCGCTGGCGGGACGTGGCGCAGGGCAGCGGCAAGCTGGGGGAATTCGTGAGGCCCAAGGACCTGTGATCAAGATCAGTCTCGACCAAAAATTCAGCCTGTTCAGCGAGCATTGGCGGCCCAAGGTGATCGCCGCGCTCAATGGCCAGGAAATAAAGCTGATAAAGGTGCTAGGCGCCTTTCCCTGGCACACCCATGACGCGGAGGACGAGTTCTTCCTGGTGTGGAAGGGCCGCTTCAGGGTCGAGTATCGCGATAAGATCGTGGAAATGGGGCCGGGAGAATGCTGCGTCGTTCCGCGCGGCATAGAGCATCGCACAGCGGCCGATCTGGAGGCGGAAATCTTGTGCTTTGAGCCGGCGGGCGTGCGCAATACCGGAGATGTCGAGGACGCATCTTTTACAGCCCCCCAAGGCGTGACCATCTGATACGGGCGGAATACCAGCA
>JAEKMB010000159.1 GCA_019508105.1 Alphaproteobacteria bacterium | reverse complement strand
GGCCACGGTCACGGCCGAGCGCTCGGCATTTCGGTCCAAGACCGGATCCTTGCCGTCCGCGATCCGGCCCCGGAGCTTGATGGCCTGGTCCCGGGCCTGGTCGGGGGTGACGTCGCCGACGCGGGCGATGTGGAACTTCCGCTGCTGCCCGAACCGGTTCCGGTATTTCAGGACGTAGCTCTTGGCGCCAGAAGGTTTGACCCGGACCCCGAACCCCCGGATCTCGGCGTCGAAATGAGTGACATCACGGCCATCAGGATCAGGCTGGAGACCGTCGACGACCCGCTTGGTGAGCTTCCGCTGATCAACCACGGACGACCCTCCGCGGTACCGTTGAACCCCCCGGGAACTGTCGGGGTACCAACAGGGTACCAAGGGAGAAGAAGTTCAGAGAATACCAGGCCATCTCAACACCTCGATAAAACCCAATTTATAGTGGGCTTTCGAATGCTGAAGACACTGGAGGAATTTAACAGAATAAGCAAGAAAAAACCGGTTTTAACCTTGCCAAGGTTAGGGTCGACGGTTCGAATCCGTTCGCCCGCTCCAATTATTTCATTATAATCAATAAGTTACGGGTAAATCCGTCTGGGGCTCAATGCGGGGCCAAGGCGGCCATCCGCAAGGCTCGCGCGCGGGTCAGAATGGCGTCTTCCAGTTGGTGTGCCGTATCGGGGTTAGCCAAGGCATTTCGCCAATCCGCGCCGGCCCGCACCTGGCGAAAGACCGCAACCTTCAGCCCTTCGGCACGCAGAGCCCGGTCCATGATGTGGATGGCGACCTTTATCCGCTCATCGGGGCTGTTGGGCGGGCCATACCACCCTGAGAGTATCACGCCACCGAAGGGATCGGAGCTTTCCAGCGGCAGAAATGAGAGCGTCTCCAACGCGGCCTGCCAGAGGTAGGCGTTCACGCCCAAGGTCTGAGGCGCCGTTGGGGTTACACCATCTGTACCCATCTCTCTTTCGGCAGGGGCGCTTGCCGCACAGCCCGCCAGCGCCAACAGAGATCCGACCAGGAGCGGCAGGTTTCGCATCGGGCTACCCCAATCCCGTGACCAGGGCCTGCCGCAGGCCGTCAAAAACAAATTGCACGGCCAAAGCCGCCAACAGCACGCCCGAGATACGGCCAACGACATCGGTGCCGGTTGCGCCCAACCAACGCTGCAAGCTCTCCGAGGCGCGCATGGCAGCAAAGGTCAGCAACAGGCAAAGGCCCAGCATCGCGATGGTCGCGGCGCCATTGATCCAGCCGTCACTGCGGCCCATCAACAATACGATAGCCGACAGGCGCTGATCGAGGAGAGGCCAGATCTCGCAAAGGTCAAAGTGAGGGCCTGCAAAAACAAAAGAAACCCACCGGCAACCTGAAAGGCAGGCATGGAGACATGCAACGCCGGAAGCAGGTAATTTCCGCCGATGGCGAAGACCAGCAAGAGGATGCCCGCCACCACGACCGCGCGTGCCGCAAGACTCTTCCGGCTGGCATGGTGGGTGCCCTTGGTCAGACTGGCAACACCGCCGCAGTCTCTATCGGGCCGATGCTGACCAAAAGAGTCACGAACACCGACCATAGCTGCAGCGGGAAATGCATGGCCAGATTGCAAGCCGCCTAATTGCCAAGGCCGGCCATGCCGCGGCCGGCGCGCCGGGCGAAAAGGTGGCTGTGCCGCAGATCCGCTGCCGGGCGCGGTAGGGACGCGTCCTGGCGGGGATTTTGCCAGCCGGTTTTGGCATCAAGGGTCCGCAATGCGGAAAGGACGTGATCGACCAGAATGGGCCCTGGAGTCCCGCTCAACCAGCGAAAGCCAGGCCTGGAGTCCACGGCGCAGGCATCCGATGCCCAGGCAGACAGGATGGTGCGCTTTTCCGCGGGATCCAACCGGTCGTCCTCCACCACTTCATCTGGATGGACATAATCCATCGCCTTCAGGGCCAAGATCCCGTCCAGCGGAACGTCGCGATGCTCTGCAATGCGCCTGGTTTCCGGCACGACACTCTCCTTGATGCTGCTGCTGCGTCGAACTCCCTCGCGAAGCTATAAGGCCATTCGCGCCGTTGGGGTCGCCGTCGTCATATGCGCCTTGATCGTTGCCGAGTCAGGCGCCGGCGCCGCGGGTTTGGCCCCGTCCGCATCGCAATTCCCCGATGTCCGGGTCAGCACCTGCGGCTTGTTTTGACCGGGCTGTTGGGTGACTTGAACCATGCGGGTGCAAGCCCCTCGGCCCAGCGATTCAGCAATCAGCGTGTAGGTCGTCTCTCCGGTTGAGAATGGCAGCGCATCATGCAGACCGGGGTTTGCCGCGAGCTGCTGCATGATCTCGGCATGGTGCAGCAAGGCGCCAAAGGAGCGGTCCATATCCGCAAACAGGCCATCCCCACCGCCAAGCGCCGGCATCAAGCCGAACGCAGCCGGCCCGGGCCAGGCGATCTCCAAAGGTGCCGGATTGAGCGTGACTTTGGGAATCGTGCTCCCCGTATAGCTGATGGTTTCGGTCCGGCCGTCCGGCAGCGCTACGGTAATGTGGTGCACGGCCTCTTTGCCGGCCCAGGACGGAACAAAGATGGCGAGGCCGGCAAGCGCCGCGCCCGCCAGAATTGCCGGGTAAATCAACTTCATACCTGCCTCCAAAGTTGAAGACGGAAAAAATTTAAAAGTCTCAAAAGTGGTTTCAAGAGCCGCAAGCAGCCGCCCTTGTTAAAATTTTGTAGGCGAAGGGGAGGCTCTGACCCTTTCCAATTTCCTAGAAAAAACAAATAGCTAGCGGCATCCCCTGTCGGGAAGGCGACGCACTGGTCGGGCGCCGCGCCACCCCTTATGGTCCCGTCCAACAAGAACAGGCGGGGATTCCATGAAGAAGTTGGTTTTGGCGGCGCTGATGCTGGCGCCGGTGATGGTCTTTGCCGCACGGGCCCAGGCCCCTTCCGGTGACACGCCGGTAGCCAAGGACATTATGCTCAAGATGCCAAAGCCGGTGCCGGCATTCGAATGGGCCTATCCCATGCAGCCGCCGGGCTTTAAAGGACCGGCGCCGGATTCGGTGCACACCGCCGAAGGCGCTGATCCCGCAATGAAGCTGACCATGCGCCAGATCGGCGACGGTTTCGGCCCGCCCGACTGGTTTCCCAAGGAACATGCGCTGCTGCCCGACATTGTGGCGCATGGACAGAAGCCGCATGTCATCGCCTGCATCCTCTGCCATCTGCCCAACGGCAATGGCCACCCCGAGTCAGCCAGCATCTCCGGCCTGACGGTGCCCTACATTATCGAGCAGATGCATGCCTTCAAGAATGGCGATCGCGAGAATATCCGCGCCCCCGCCATGATCGAGATGGCCTATGTCATCAGCGAGAAGGATTTGCGCACCGCCGCGCAGTATTTCGCCACCATTCCCAGGTCCCAGCAGAAATGGATCCGGGTGGTGGAAACCAGCCGCGCTCCGGCCAATCATGTCGGCGGCGGCGGCGCCCGTTTCTTCGACAAGGGCGCCGAGACCGTGCCCGTGGCGCCCGACATGATCTATGAGGTGGCCGAAAGCGAGCAGGTGGAGCTGCGCAACGACCATGTCGGCTTTGTCGATTATGTCCCGGTGGGATCATTGGCCAAGGGCCGCATTGTGGCGATGGGTAATCGCGGGGCAATGCGCAGTTGCGCCTCCTGCCATGGCGAGGATTATCGTGGCCATGACGATGCTCCGCGCCTGGCCGGGCGCGGCGCCTATTACCTGATCCGCCAGCTTGCCGACATGAAAGCCGGCTACCGCAAGGGTCCGGCGCTGGGCAAGATGAAGGATGTGGTGAACAAGCTGTCGGATGCCGATATTCTCAACGTTGCCGCCTTTATGGCCTCGCGCGCGCCCTAAATAGTCCCACCGCGGATGCGGATGGCGGCAGTTACGGTCTTGAGATCCTCGCGCACGCCCTGGCGCAAGCGGCCAGCGGTGATCACGGTCTGCACGCCCTCGGCATATTCGCCCGGCGACACCGTGCGGATGGAATTCACCGCGACGGGATCGATCAGCACCATGGTGCCGTCGGGCCGCGTCAATTGTGCCGCATTGATGACCGCGCCATCGGCGCCGCCGCCCAGGATCCTGTTGATGCCCGCCATATAGAGGCGCGTTTCGGCCGGCAGCACTTTGGTATGGGCCATTACCGCTTCCACCTCTCCCGGCCCGGCATTGTAGGCGGCGAAC
>JAEKMB010000220.1:520-3464 GCA_019508105.1 Alphaproteobacteria bacterium | reverse complement strand
AAGGGCGAATATCGCAAGTGTGTCACCGAAAACCGGGCGGCCCTCGCGCTTCATCTGTGTCTCCTGTCTGTGGCATCCGTTGGCGCCAACAGCCAGATATTGCACGCCTTTGACCCGGTAGGTGATGGGCGGGGTGCAGACGCCGATGCCCATATGATAGGACCACAGCTTGTCGCCGCTCTTGGCGTCGAACGCCATGATGTTACCGTTCACTTCGCCGGCGAATACCAGATTGCTGGCCGTCGCCAGCACGCCGCCGAACATCAGGTGATCGCTGAGATACTGCCAGGCTATTTTTCCGGTCGTCACGTCAATCGCCGACAAATTGCCGGATGGCGGAATCATCTGGGATTCCAGCGCCTTGCGCTCGGCCTCGGTAGGCACGGCATTGCCGAATTGCTGGCCCACTTCCGGGGTGCCGGGCACCCAGGGTTTGGAGGGTTTGACCTTGTAGATATGCGGCTCGTTGATTCCCATGGTGTAGAAATAATGGGTGAGCGGCGAATAGGCCGGCGGTTGCCACATCGCCCCGCCATGATTGCCGGGGTAATAGACCCGCGCGGTCTCATCGGGCGGGATCATCCTGATGATCGACTCGCTCTGTTTGACGAAGGCATCCGAGCGGCGGATCAGCGTTCCGGTGTCGCGGTTGACGATATAGAGATGGCCGTTCTTGTTGGCTTCGGCGGCAGCCGCAACCATCCTGCCCTTGCTGTCCGGCACGTCGAACAACATGGTCGGCGCGGCCGAATCCAGATCCCAGACATCATGCGGTATCTGCTGGTAATACCAGGCCAGCTTGCCGGTCTTGGCATGCACCGCCACCATCGAAACGGTGTAGAGATTGTTGCCCTTGCGGAAGCCGCCATAAAGGTCCGGATTGGGATTGCCGATGGCGAACATCATCAGGTCGCGCTTGGTGTCCACCGCCACCGCGTCCCACATCGAGCCGCCGCCGATCTTCCAGCTATCGCCTTCCCAGGCACCCTTGAAGTTGGGATCGTCAGGACCGGCGGTATCGTTGAAGCGCCACACCAGCTTGCCGGTCGCGGCATCCAGCGCCTCGACGAAACCGCGGGTGGGCCATTCGGCACCGCCATTGCCGACCACCACCAGCCCGTTATGGACCTGGGGCGCGCCGGTGAAGGAATACCAGTGATAAGGCTGGGGCAGGATGTCGGGTTTCTTGGTCTTCCAGACGACATTACCGGTCTTGGCATCCAGCGCCACGACATTGCCGTCCACCTGGGCGACGAACACCTTGCCATAGGCCACCGCGACGCCCCGCGCCTGGGGGCCGCAGCAAAGGCTGGAGAATTCCAGCACCGGATTGTAGGACCATAATTCCTCGCCCGTAACCGCGTCATAGGCCTGGACCACATTGCCGGCGGTCTCCACGAACAGCACGCCATCGATCTCGATCGGGGTGGCTTCCATGGAATTGGCCACGCCGGTCTGGATCAGGGCCACCGGCTTGAGTTGCCTGACATTGGCGGCGTTGATCTCGGTCAGCGGCGAGAAACGCTGATTGTCATAAGTGCGGCCATGCAGACGCCAATTGTCCTGGTCGGCGTCCGCATTGATGCGCTGTTCGTCGCTGTTGGTGACGTCGCCGGTGACCGGCTTCATCTGGAAGGAGATGGTATTGGGCGGCGGACCCCCTATTGGTCCCGCCACGGTGCTTTCTTCCTGGCCGCGCGCTCTGTCGATTCCCGCAAGGCCGATCCAGGCCAGCGCAGCGGCGGCACAAAAAATCGCGCCGGCGGCGGCGCGGGTACGCGACTTGTTCATCTGTAAGCATCCCCCGATCCGCCCGACCTTAGCGCGGAATGGCCCGGTTTTGTGTGCAAACTAGAGCAGGCCACATTCTCAAACGCAAAGGGAGCGGCAAGCCGCTCCCTTGGGCAGTTTTTGAGATGCCTAGATCGTGGTGGCGGTGACCGCGAGTTGGTTCTGCTGGCCTACCGGGCTGCCGTTGCTGCTGGAGGCCACGCCAATGGCGACCGCGGCGACAACGCCGACGCCGACCAACACCCAGGACGCGGTATTGAAATCTTGGGCCTGCTTGACGCCGGCGGGCTTGCCGGCCGGGAGCGAACCGCTGCTGTCGGCGGCAAACGCCGCGGACGCGAGCAGCGTGGTGGACAAGGCTACGGCGATAAGAGTGCGCATATTTTCCCCTTAGATATTCTTTGCTTTTTTTGCGACTATACACAAAAGCGCAATGGGCACAATGCTGTATCCCGGACCGTCCCTAAGTGTGGCGGCGTGGCCGCAGCATGTAAAATGTCCCAAAACAGGGCATCTTGCGCCACATTTGCCGGACGCCTCGGGTTTGCCGTCCGATCAGGTCTATCTGGAATGTCCCGCCGCTCCCCTTGGTCGCCCCGTCCGCCGGGAGCCTGCCAAAATGGGCTTGCTGATCCTTTGTCCCGCTCAATTCCTAGCGCGCCGCCTGCTGCTGGCCATCATAGAAGAATTTCATGCTTTCGGGCACGGCGCAGCCGCCGCCCAGCTTGGCCACGACATCGGCGCGCGCCGCGATCAGCGACTGGGTTGCCAGCGCCTTGCGGCGCAGCCTTGCCACTTCCGGTGCGGTGAAGGGCTTGGCGCCCTTGGGCGCACTGTTGCCGCCCAAGCCGAACACCACAAAGTTCATCATGTCGGCCAGCTCCTGGTTATCGGTAATGGCGGAATAAGCGACATTGGGCAGGCGGATCAGGTAATCGCGGCCCTGGCGCGTGCACAGGAAATAGCCCACCCGGTCACGCAGCACCGGAATCTCGGCAGGCGCGGAATTGCCCTGCATGCCGTGGCAGCCGCTGCAATGCTCGACATAGTCCGATTGGGGTCCGGTCAATTCCGGCAGCGCCGCCGCTTGCGCCGCGGAGGCGCAAAACAGGAGCGCAACCGCCGCCAGCGCCGCTCTCATGGTACAATCTTT
>JAEKMB010000220.1:0-513 GCA_019508105.1 Alphaproteobacteria bacterium | reverse complement strand
TGGCACGATCTTTTTGGCGGTGAGCGCTGCGTGTTGCGCCGCCATGTCAGTGGGCGAGATTTTCGGCAGGGCGCGGGCCGCCTTGATTTCGCCGGCGGTGAAGGGGACCGGCTTGTGATCCAGACCGGTGATGTAGGTCAGCACCGCGGCAATATCCTCATCCGACAAGCTATCGAGCGGCGGCATGATGCCCAGAATTTGCTCCCCATCCACCATGATTCGGCCGCTCATGCCGTTCAGCACCACCTTGGGCAGGAAAGCCTTACCCGCCGGCTTGCCGGCGATGGCCCCTGCCCGCCCCGCCAGGCGCGGAAACTGGCCGGGTACGCCGACCCCGCCGCCCTGGTGACAGAAAGCGCAATTGGCGTCGAACACCGCGGCGCCATCGGCAAGAGCCGGCGCGCGCGCCGCCGCCAGCAGCGCGGCAGCCAGAAGCAGCCGCCTCATTGCACCGCGCCGACCAGCGCCGCGGTGGAGCAGTGATACTGCATATTGTCGAGACCGAAGCACCAG
>JAEKMB010000219.1:4851-6195 GCA_019508105.1 Alphaproteobacteria bacterium | reverse complement strand
TTCTGTCCCTGGGACAAGGTCCAGACCTTCGACACCATCGCGCCTTACACCATCGAGGAAGCCTATGAGGTGGCCTCGGCCATCGCCGATCGCGACATCAAAGCCCTGCCCGGCGAGCTGGGCGATCTGCTGTTCCAGGTGGTGTTCCATGCCCGCATGGCCGAGGAAGCCGGGCTGTTCGACTTCGGCGATGTGGTCCAAGCCGTCACCGCCAAGATGATCCGCCGCCATCCCCACGTCTTCGGTGACGAGAAAGCGCGGGCGGATGCCGCCGCGCAAAAGGATTTCTGGGCCCAGAAGGATTTCTGGGAAAAGCTGAAGGAAAGCGAGCGCGCCGCGGCCGGCCAGACCAGCCTGCTGGACGATGTCGCCGGCGCCCTGCCCGCCCTGATGCGCGCCGAGAAACTGCAGCGCCGCGCCTCCAGCGTCGGCTTCGACTGGAACGACGCCGCCAAGGTGGTGGACAAGATCGCCGAGGAAGCCCGGGAGGTCACGCTGGCCCAAACCCAGGCCGAGCGCGAGGAAGAAATCGGCGACCTGTTGTTCGTGGTCGCCAACCTGGCTAGGCATTTGAAGGTGGATCCGGAAGCCGCGCTCCGTGCCGCCAACACCAAGTTCACCCGCCGCTTCCGTTATATCGAGGCCAGCCTCGCCGCCCGCGGCGTCGCGTTGGGCGATGCGTCTTTGGATGAGATGGAAGCCCTTTGGCAGGAAGCCAAGCGGGCGGAAAAGATCGCCCCTTAACTGTCATGGCCGGGCTTGACCCGGCCATCCATACCAATGCCCTGCTTTGACAGTTGGATGGCCGGCCATGACAAATAAGTTCAGGTCTGGCGCCCAACCCCCTGCCCCAGCTTGGGAAAGCGGTTTTCAAACCGCCCCAGATCGTCGGGGTGGATACGCAAGGACAGGCTGATCTTCCCGGCCCGGTCGCGCCGTTCCAGCACCTGGGCATGGCGGTAGGCAAAGGCCAGGGCCCCGCCATCGGCGGCGTCCAGCTTCAGGGTCAAAGTGATGTTGTCACGCGTCACGGCGGCCTCGAACGCCGCCAGCAGGGCGGGAACGCCCTCGCCCGTCAGTGCCGACACCGCGATGCCTTCGCCGCGAGTGTTCCGGCTGAGCAGCCCTTTGCGCTGGCCAGGCTCCAGCAGGTCGATCTTGTTCAGCACTTCCAGCATGGGCCGGTCGGCACCCAGTTCCTCCAGCACCGCCAGCACATCGGCCTTCTGGGCGGCGCTTTCCTCATGGGCCGCGTCGCGGACATGGACGATGACATCGGCCGCCAGCACTTCTTCCAAAGTGGCACGGAAGGCGGCCACCAGTTCGGTCGGCAGGTCGGCAATG
>JAEKMB010000219.1:0-4828 GCA_019508105.1 Alphaproteobacteria bacterium | reverse complement strand
GGCAGCTTCACCCCGCGCATGGTGGGATCCAGGGTGGCGAACAACAGGTCCTTGGCCAGGACCTTGGATTCGGTCAGCCGGTTGAACAAGGTGGACTTGCCGGCATTGGTGTAGCCCACCAGCGCCACCACCGGGAACGGCACCTTCTTGCGCGCCTGGCGGCCCAGGCTGCGGGTCTTCTTGACCTTCTCCAGTTCGGCCTTGATGCGCACGATGCGCTCGGCGATCAGGCGGCGGTCGCTTTCGATCTGGCTTTCACCCGGACCGCCCAGAAAGCCGAAGCCGCCGCGCTGGCGCTCCAGATGGGTCCAGCTGCGCACCAGCCGCGAGCGTTGATAATTCAGATGCGCCAGTTCCACCTGCAAGCGCCCTTCCCGCGTGGCGGCACGCTCGCCGAAGATCTCCAGGATCACCGCGGTGCGGTCCAGCACCTTGCTGTTCCAGGCCTTTTCCAGGTTGCGCTGCTGCACCGGGGACAGATGGGCATTGACGATAATGACATCGGGTTCTTCGGCGCGTGCCAGGACGGCGATCTCTTCCACCTTGCCGGTGCCCAACAGGGTGGCCGGTGTGGGCCGCGCCAGCGGCGCCACTTGCGCCTCCACCACGTCGAGATGGATGGCGGCGGTCAGGCCGACCGCTTCCTCCAGGCGTGCCTTGGCATCACGCAGCGCCTCATCCTTGCGGCTGCGGTTCTTGGGCTCGACATGAATGACGAAAGCGCGGCTTGCCAACTTACCCTTCGGCCGGCTCGTCCTGGAGCTGGATCGGGCCCATCGGCATCACCGTGGAGATGGCGTGCTTGTAGACCAATTGGCTCTGGCCGTCGCGGCGCAGCAGCACGCAGAAATTGTCGAACCAGGTGATGTTGCCCTGCAGCTTGACGCCATTGATCAGGAAGATGGTGACGGCAGCTTTGCTCTTGCGGACCGCATTTAAAAACGTGTCCTGAAGGTTCTGTTGTTTATCGCTCATGGGTTCGCCCATTGTTTCAGTCATGTGGGGTCACACGACACCTTGGGTTCCAGTCTAGCGCAATGCTGCAATTGCGAAAGAGAAAAAGGGCTGGAATCAGGCCTTTTTATTGCCCGATTTGGCGGCATACAGCTCGCGGATCCGGCGGGTGAGAGGGCCTGGCCTGCCGTCCCCCACTGCTTGACCATCAATTGTAACCACCGGCACAGCCGCCCCGGTGGCCGAGGACAGGAAGGCTTCGCGGGCCTGCTGGGCTTCGGCCACGGTGAATTTGCGTTCGGCGACTTTGATCTGCGCCTCGGCGATGGCCTCCAGCATGATCTTGCGCGTGACCCCCGGCAGGATGGCGTTGGAGAGATCGCGGGTGATGACCGTGCCGTCCGCGGCCACGATCCAGGCGCTGGTGGAAGCGCCCTCGGTGACAAAGCCGTCATCATCCACCAGCCAGGCTTCAAACGCCCCGGCCTTGCGCGCCGCCTGCTTGGCCAAGAGGTTGGGCAAAAGCTGCACCGTCTTGATATCGCAGCGGCCCCAGCGGATGTCGGGCTGGGTGGAAACCCCGATGCCTTTCTCCAGCCGCTGCGCCAGGCCGGCCATGTCGATGGGCCGCATGGTCATGATCAAGGTGGGCCGCGCCGCATCGGCCGGCGGGACATGGTCGCGCCGCGCAGCGCCGCGGGTGGTCTGGATATAGAGATAGCCATCCGCGATCCGGTTGCGGGCGATCATCTCGCGCATCACCAGCTTCAGCGCCGCCCGGCTCATCGGCATCGGCATGCCCAGCTCGCCAAGGCTGCGCTCCATGCGGTCGAGATGGCCGTCTTCGTCCATGGGCACGCCGTTTGTCACCCCGGCGACTTCATAGATGCCATCACCCAACTGCAGGGCGCGGTCTTCCACATGCACACCGGCCTGGGCGAAGGGCAGATAGCGGCCATTGACATAGGCCACCCGCCCGGCCGGGGCGCGGCTTGCGGACCATTTTTTCATCGAACGCTCATTGTCATGGCCCGCAACTGCGGGCCACCCAGATGGCGTCTGCGCGACGGCGCCAAGAAAATCTCAGTTTTATTGTTCAAGATAGAGTTTGTCTCACCTGGATGGCTCACACTCGGTGGGCCATGACACCACGTTAATTCGGAAAGCTCTGCGCCGAACCGACGCCCAGCGACTTCAGCTTGCGATGCAGCGCCGAGCGCTCCATGCCGATAAAGGCGGCGGTGCGGGAGATGTTGCCGCCGAAACGGTTGATCTGGGCCATCAGGTAATCGCGCTCGAAAATCTCGCGCGCTTCGCGCAGGGGCAGCGAGATCACCAGGTCGCCCGACTTGGCGCCGCCCATCCCGGCACCCAGGTCGGTGGGCAGGAGGTCGGCGCTGACGGCCTCTGTGACATCATCACTGGCCAGGATCAGCAGCCGCTCCACGATATTGCGCAACTGGCGGACATTGCCCGGCCAGCCATGGGTCTGCAGCACCGCCATGGCATCGTCGCCGATGATGCGCATGGGAAGCCCGCCCGCCGCCGACAGTCGCTTCATGAAATGGGTTACCAGCACCGGAATGTCGTCGCGGCGCTCCGCCAGCGACGGGATTCGCACCGGCACCACATTGAGGCGGTGATACAGATCCTCGCGGAAGCGCCCCGCTTCGGTCTCCGCCCGCAGGTCGCGGGTGGTGGAGCAGATCACCCGCGCATCCACCTGGACGCGGGCCTGGCCGCCGACACGGGTAAAGGTCTGGTCGATCAACACACGCAGGATCTTGCCTTGCGTTTCCAGCGGCATGTCCGCCACTTCGTCCAGGTAGAGGGTGCCGTTATGAGCCAGCTCGAACAGGCCGGTCTTGCGCGGACTTTCGCTGGATTCGACGCCAAACAACTCGGCCTCCAGCCGGTCCGGCTCCATGGCGCAGTTGATGGCGACAAAGGCATTGACGGCGCGGCGCGAGCGGGCATGGATCAGGCGGGCCGCCACTTCCTTGCCCGAGCCGGCCGGGCCGGCGATCAGCACGCGGCTGTTGGTGGGCGCGATCTTGTCTATCAAGACGCGCAACTGGGTGATGGTGGGCGAATGGCCCACCAGCTCGCCCTCGTCACCGGCCTTCAATTTCAGTTCCTGCACTTCGCGCTTAAGCCGCGCCGATTCCAGTGCCCGTTCCACCACATGCAGCAGGCGGTCGGCCTTGAACGGCTTTTCGATAAAGTCATAGGCGCCCTTCTTGATCGAGGCGACAGCGGTCTCGATGGTGCCATGGCCCGAAATCATCACCACCGGCAGGTCGGGCTGCTCGCGCTTGATGGCTTCCAGGATTTCGATTCCGTCCAGCTTGGAGCCCTGCAGCCAGATGTCCAGCACCACAAGCTGGGGCCGGCGGGCGCGAATGGCGGTCAGCGCGGATTCGGATTCCCCCGCCACGCGGGTGGTATAGCCCTCGTCATGCAGGATGCCGGCGATCAGGTCGCGAATGTCTTCCTCATCATCCACGATGAGGATCTCAGACGCGATCAGCGATCCGTTTTTGCTCATCTTCAGTTCCTTTCACAGTCTTTTGTGCGAACGGGAAGGTCAATGTGACCTCCGCGCCTTCCCCGCCTTCCACGTCGGCGAGGGTGATGTCCCCGCCATGGTCTTCCATGATCTTGCGCACGATCGCCAAACCCAGCCCGGTGCCCTTGGCGCGGGTGGTGACATAGGGCTCGGTCAGCCGGTGCTTGTGTTCCGGCGGCAGGCCGATGCCATTGTCGGTGATGCGATAGGCGAATTTCGATCCATTGGGCTCCAGGCTGATGGCGATCCGGCCCGGCTCGTCATCGCCCTTGGCGATGCGTGCGGCAATGCCCTCGCCGGCATTCTTGAGCACATTGGTAAGCGCCTGGGCAATCAGCCGCCCATCGCCTTCAAAATGCACCGGCTCCTTGGGCGCAGCCGTGCTGAAGGTAATGCCGGGATTGGCCACCCGCTGCAGGAACAGCGCCTGCTGCAACAGCTCCTGGGCATTCTCGCGCCGCATCACGGGCGTGGGCATGCGGGCAAAGGAACTGAACTCGTCCACCATCCGCCCGATATCGCCCACCTGGCGCACGATGGTGTCGGTGCATTGCTGGAAGACTTCCGGATCGGTGACGATCTCGGCGGAATATTTGCGCTTCAGCCGCTCGGCCGAAAGCTGGATCGGGGTGAGCGGGTTCTTGATCTCATGGGCGATGCGGCGGGCGACATCGGCCCAGGCCGCGGTGCGCTGCGCGCCCACCAGATCGGTGATGTCGTCAAAGGTGACGACAAAGCCGTCGGCGCTGCCGCGTTCGGAAGTGACCTGCACGCTGAGCGTGCGCGGCGTGCCGGCCCGCTTGATGGTGACTTCGCCGCCGGCCCGTCCCGCCGGTTCCGACATGGCCCTGAGGATCAGCGGCGCCAGTTCGGGCACCGCGTCGGAATAGTGATTGGTCTCCATGTCCTCGGGTGCGGCATTGAGCAGGCGCGCCGCGGCCCGGTTGATGATGGTGATGCGCCCCTCCCCGTCCAGGCCGATCACCCCGGCGCTGACACCGGACAGCACCGTCTCGGTGAAACGGCGGCGGATTTCATTAAGGCGGCCCGCGGCCACCAGATCGCCGCGCTGGGCGGAGAGCTGCTGGGTCATGCGGTTGAAGGCGGCGCCCAAGGTACCCAGTTCGTCATCGTCGCGCTCAATGCGCACCTGGGCGGTGAGATCGCCTTCCGAAACGCGCCCTGCCGCGTCGATCAGGTCGGAGATCGGCCGCACCAGCCGGTTGGCCGCCCACAGGCCCGACCAGATGGCGGCGAGCAGCACCACCAGCGCCACCATGGCATAGAGCGCGGCGAACTGAAGTT
>JAEKMB010000218.1 GCA_019508105.1 Alphaproteobacteria bacterium | reverse complement strand
GTCTCCAGAATGGCGCGGTCGCGTTCCAGCCAGCCTTTCTCGAAGGCCGCCGACAGCATCGCGTACTCGCACGACACCTGGTAGGCGAAGGTGGGAACACCGAAGCGCTCCTTTACCCGCCGCACCAGGTCCAGATAGGGCATGCCCGGCTTGACCATCACCATGTCGGCGCCTTCGGCCAGGTCCAGCGCCACTTCGCGCAGGGCCTCATCGCCATTGGCCGGATCCATCTGATAACTGCGCTTGTCGCCGGTGAGCGACTTGGCTGATCCCACCGCGTCGCGGAACGGGCCGTAAAAGGCGGATGCATATTTGGCGGCATAGGCCATCAGCAGGACATTGTGATGGCCGTGTTTTTCCAGCGCGGTGCGGATGGCGCCGATGCGCCCGTCCATCATATCCGACGGCGCGATGATGTCGCAGCCTGCCGCCACCTGCACCAGGCTCTGCTGCACCAACAGCTCGAGGGTGGCGTCATTGTGCACATCGCCATCGCGCAACACCCCGTCATGGCCATGGCTGGTATAGGGATCCAGTGCCACATCGCACAACACGCCGATTTCGGGCACCGCCGCCTTGATGGCGCGCACCGCACGGCACACCAGGTTGCCGCTATTCAGCGCCTCGCGGCCGTCATCACTTTTCAGCGCGGCTGGTGTCTGGGGAAACAGGGCGATGACCGGGATACCCAGGCCGGCGGCGTCCTTCGCCGCCTTCACCACCAGGTCCACCGACAGCCGTTCCACCCCGGCCATGGAGGCGATGGCCTCGCGCTTATTGTCGCCCTCGATCACAAAGACCGGCCAGATGAAGTCGGCCGGCGACAGGCTGGTTTCGGCCACCAGGCGGCGCGTCCAATCGTGGCGGCGGAGGCGGCGCATGCGCAGGGCGGGATAACTACTCATGCGGCTTGTCTTGCCAATTCGGGCGGGCCCACGCAAGTCTGGGCGGCCATGAGCATGACCGACCCTCATATAATCAGCGAAAAACGCGGCGCCTTGGGCCTGTTGACCCTCGCCCGGCCGCAGGCGCTGAACGCCCTGACCCATGGCATGATCCGGGCGATCGCCGCCCGCCTGGCCGAGTGGGCGGCGGACGATGCTGTGCGTGCCGTCGCTATCCGGGGCGAGGGCAGAGGCTTCTGCGCCGGCGGCGACATCCGCGTCGTGCAGCAGGCGGCGGCGGCGGGATCGGACGAAGGCGCGGCGCTGCTGCGCGACGAATATCGCATGAACGCCCTGATCGGCGCCTATCCAAAGCCCTACATTACCCTGATCCATGGCATCTGCATGGGCGGCGGCGCCGGCCTGTCGGTGCATGGCAGCCACCGGCTGGCCGACAGCAGCTTGGGCTTCGCCATGCCCGAAACGGCGATCGGCTTTGTTCCCGATATCGGCAGCAGCCACTTCCTGTCGCGCGCGCCCGGTGAGATTGGCATGTATCTCGGCCTGACCGCCGAACGCATCGGATTGGGAGACGCGCTGGAGGCCGGCTTTGTCAGCCATGCGGTCAATGCCGCGGATTTCGAGGCGGTGATCGCAGCCCTGGCCAAGGGCGAGAGCGTAGCCCGCGCCATCGCGCCTTTTGTCCGCAAGGCACCGCCGGGCGCGCTGACGCCCTATCGCCGCCAGATCGAAACCATCTTCTCGGCGTCCTCAGTGGAAGCCATTCTGGAGCGGCTGGACCGCGACGGCAGCGATTTCGCACGCCGCACGGCGCAGATGATCCGTTCCCGCTCGCCCACCTCGCTCAAGATCGTGTTCCGTCAGCTGCGCACCGCCGCCAAATTGGACCTGAAGCAATGCCTGGCGATGGAATTGCGCCTGGCGCTGCGCGTGCTCCCGGGTCACGACTTCCGGGAAGGGGTGCGGGCCGCGCTGGTGGACAAGGATCGCACGCCCAGGTGGCAACCCTCCGCCCTGGCCGGCGTGGGCGACATCGAGCCATACTTCGCGCCATTGCAGGACGACCTGTTCTGATTTTCCTGAACCTGTTTACGTCTTGTTTGCCATGACTCGACACAGCGCGGCATCCGGCGAAAGTGTTGCGGCTCCGTTTCCACATTTTACGCGTCTTTAAGACATCCGGCTTAGTGTGGTCTCCAACAATAGGTGGGCTCCGCAAAAAGCGGGGAGAAACAGATGACGGCATTGGCAAAACCGCAAGTCGCGGAGGCGCTCAGCGGCGCTTCTTCGGTTCGCAAACACTATCTCGAGAGCCTCAATCTCGTGGAGCGGCTTCATCGCCAGCTTCTCGATGTGATCAAGGATGAGCTGGATCGCCGCGACGAACGCGAGATCAACTCGGTCCAGGCGCTGCTGCTGTTCAATGTCGGCGACCAGGAACTGACAGCCGGCGAGCTTCGCACCCGCGGCCATTATCTGGGTTCGAACGTCTCCTATAATCTCAAGAAGCTGGTGGAGGGCGGCTACATCCACCATGAACGCTCCGAATCCGACCGCCGCTCGGTCCTGGTGCGCCTGACCCGCAAGGGCGAGGCGGTGCGCGACATGCTGCGCGAGCTGTTCGACCGCCATCTGGGCTCGCTGGAAGCGGTGGGCAATGTCGGCGCCGATCACCTGGAAAGCCTGAATACCACCCTCAAGCGTGTCGAACGCTTCTGGATCGACCAGGTGAGATTCCGCCTCTAAGGGCACGTGTCTTTTGCGCCCTGAATTCGTCGCGCGTGCTCACGGGCGTCACGTCCGCTCCGCGCGACGCTCCTGCTCAGGTCGCAAAATCCATCGCGCCGCGAGTTGGCCCTCTGGCTGCCCCGCCGTGGCGGCCACCTCTCTGGCCGGGTTTGATGCACCCCTGCTGGCGGGCGGCGATGTTTTCTACATCGTCTTTCTCATCCTGTGCGGCGTGATGATCGCCCGCCAGAAGAAAGCCGACCTCAAGCAGCGCGCCAAGATCGAGGACGAGGGCATCGGCATTGTCCTGCTGATCACCATCGCCACCATGAGCTTTTTCTGCGACGCGGTTTTCACTGCCCTGAACCGCAAGCACGGCCTGGAGGTCACGCCCCTGCTGCTGGCCGGGATCGGCGCGCCGATGGGCTGGTTCGTGCTGCACACGGTGATGGCGTTCCGCTATGCCGACATCCATTATTTCGACGATCCCGACTGTGTGGGAGACGAAAAGGATCTGGCCTTTCCCGGCCGGGGCGATCCGGGCATGTGGGATTTTCTCTATTATTCCTTTGTGGTGGGAATGACCGCCCAGGTTTCCGACGTGCAGGTCTGCACCACGGTGATGCGCCGGGCCACCCTGATGCATGGCGTGGTGTCGTTCTTCCTCAACACCGTCTTCATCGCGATGGCGGTCAACGCGGGCGTTACCCTGGCTTCCTGAACCAGGGAATGAAGGCGCTGACCTGCCGCTTATAGGCGCCGTAGCCGGGCCGGCGTTCGGTAATATCAGCTTCCATCAGGGCAACACCAGACACTTTCAACAGCAGCGCCGTCACCAGCAGGGGCGACAGCAGCAGCCACCACATATGGCTGGCGGCATAGCCGATCAGGAAATAGCCCCACCACATCGCCGCCTCGCCGAAATAATTGGGATGACGCGATAGCCCCCACAGGCCCTTATCCATCACTTTGCCCTCGTTGGCGGGACCGGCGCGGAAGGCGCCCAGCTGGAAATCCGCCACCGCCTCGAACACCAGGGCGGCCGCCGCGATGCCCATCCCGGCATAGTCCAGCCAGCCCATCGGAACTCCGCTATAGAGGACTGCCGCCACCAACGGGGCGGGGATGAACCAGATGAGAATCGCTTGCAACAGGAACACCTGGACCAGGCTCAGCCACCACCAGTTCCCCCCGAACTTGGCCCGCATGGCGCCATAGCGGTGGTCCTCGCCCTTGTGGCGGGCCCAGACATGGG
>JAEKMB010000217.1 GCA_019508105.1 Alphaproteobacteria bacterium | reverse complement strand
GTAGCTGATGCTGCCTTCGGTGATGTCATAGCCGGCACGGCCCGCCAGGACATAGGACAAGGTGCTTTTGCCCGAGCCATTGGGGCCCATGATGGCATGGACCTCGCCGGCCTTGATGGACAGGGTCAGGCCCTTGAGGATTTCCTTGCCGTCTACCGCGACATGAAGGTTCTTGATCTCGAGCATGACTATCCTACCGAACCCTCCAAAGAGATGCCCACCAGCTTCTGCGCCTCGACCGCGAACTCCATGGGCAGTTGCTGCAGCACCTCGCGGCAAAAACAATTGACGATCAGCGATACCGCCTCATCCTGCGGGATCCCGCGGGCCAGGCAATAAAAGAGCTGGTCCTCGGCGATCTTGGAGGTGGTCGCTTCATGCTCGATCCGCGCCGTGGGATTGCGGCTTTCGATATAGGGCACGGTATGGGCGCCGCAATCGCCGCCGATCAGCAGCGAGTCGCACTGGGTATAATTGCGGGCATTCTTGGCCTTGCCATAGACGCTGACCAGGCCGCGATAGGTGTTCTGCGCCTTGCCCGCCGAAATACCCTTGGAGATGATGCGGCTGCGGGTATTGGCGCCCAGATGGATCATCTTGGTGCCGGTATCGGCCTGCTGGTAATTGTTGGCGATGGCGATGGAGTAGAATTCGCCCACGCTGTCGTCGCCGCGCAGGATGCAACTGGGATATTTCCAGGTGATGGCCGAACCGGTCTCCACCTGGGTCCAGGAAATCTTGGACTTGCGGCCCCGGCAATCGCCGCGCTTGGTGACAAAATTGAAGATGCCGCCCAGCCCGTTCTCGTCGCCCGGATACCAGTTCTGCACCGTGGAATATTTGATCTCGGCATTGTCCAGCGCCACCAGTTCAACCACCGCGGCATGCAGCTGGTTCTCGTCGCGCTTGGGCGCGGTGCAGCCTTCCAGATACGAGACATAGCTGCCTTCATCGGCGATGATCAGGGTGCGCTCGAACTGACCGGTCTCCGAGGCGTTGATGCGGAAATAAGTGGAAAGCTCCATCGGGCAGCGCACGCCCTTGGGCACATAGACAAAAGTGCCGTCGGAAAACACTGCCGAGTTCAGGGTGGCAAAGAAATTGTCGGTCACCGGCACCACCGTGCCGAGATATTTCTTCACGAGTTCCGGATAGTCGCGGATCGCCTCGCTGATGGGGCAGAAGATCACTCCCGCCTCGTTGAGTTTTTCCTTGAAGGTGGTGGCCACCGAGACGCTGTCGAACACCGCGTCCACCGCCACCCCGGCCAGCGCCATCTGCTCCGAAAGCGGAATGCCCAGCTTCTTGTAAGTCTCCAGCAGCTTGGGGTCGACTTCATCCAGGCTTTGCTTCAGAGGCGTGTTCTTGGGTGCCGCATAGTAATAAGCGGCCTGGTAATCGATCTTGGGGTAATGCACCCGCGCCCAGTTCGGCTCTTTCATCGTGCCCCAGCGCCGGAAAGCCCCCAGGCGCCATTCCAGCATCCAGTCCGGCTCGCCCTTCTTGGCCGAAATATAGCGGACCGTGTCTTCCGACAGGCCGCGCGGGGCGCGCTCCATCTCGATGTCGGTGACAAAGCCGTATTTGTATTTGTCGCCGATGTCGGCGACCTGGGCTTTGGTTTCGGCCGCGATGCTCATGCCGCCACCTTGTTCTTGGCGCGCTCACGCAGCTTGACCAGCGATGCCACCGCGGCGTTGACATCTTCCATGGTGGAGGACCAGCCAAAGCTGGCGCGCAGGGCACATTGCGCCAGCGCGTCATCCACGCCCATCGCCGCCAGCACCGTGCTGACCGAGATCTTGCCGGACGAGCAGGTCGAACCCGAGCTCATCGCCACGCCATCCAGATCCAGGCTCATCAGGGCGGTGGCGGCGCTCACGCCGGGAATGGCAAAGCCCGAGGTGCTGCACAGCCGCGGCACATTTTCGCCGAAGATCACGGCATCGGGGATGGCCGCTTTCAGTGCGGCCTCGAAATGATCGCGCAAATGCGCGATACGGGCGCGTTCGCCTGCGCCATCGGCCAGGGCATGGGCCGCGGCGCCGAAGCCGGCAATGCCCGACAGGTTTTCCGATCCGGCGCGCAAGCCCCGCTGATGTCCGCCGCCGCCAAGCTGCTGTGCCAGAGGCGCGCCGTCAGCGATGATCAGCGCGGCAGAGCCGATCGGCCCGCCCATTTTGTGGCCCGACAGCACCATGTAGTCACACAGGGAAAAATCCAGATCGATCTTGCCGGCCGCCGGCACGGCATCCACCAGCAGCAATCCGCCGGCCTCATGCACCAGCCGGGATGCCTGGGCGATGGGCTGGATGGTGCCGATCTCATTGTTGGCCGCCATCACCGCCACCAGGGCACGGCCCTTGCCTTCGCGCAGCGCCACACGCAGCGCTTCGGTATCCAGCACGCCGTCCGCCGTCACCGGCAAGACTGTCACGCGAATCCAGGGGAACCGTTCGGCCAGCTTGTCGGCATTGGCGGCAATGGCCTTGTGCTCGATGGCGGAGATGAAGATGCGGGTGATGCGCGTCTGGTCTTCCGCCAGCGAGCCTTCCGCGGCGCCGAACAGCGCCAGGTGACAGGATTCGGTGGCGCCGCTGGTGAAGATCACCTGGGCGGGCTTGGCGCCGGCCAAAGCGGCGATCTTTTCGCGCGCATCCTCCATGATGGCCCGCGCAGCGCGGCCGTAAGAGTGAACAGAGGTGGGATTGCCGCCGACGGACAGGGCATGGGTGACTGCCGAAAGGGCTTCCGGGCGCAATGGCGAAGTGGCGTTGTGATCCAGGTAATGCATATGCTGTTACTCGGCGGCGGCGCCGGCCAACTCAGTGATCATGTCATTGCAAGGCTTGGCGCGGCCCAGCACCCGGCGCTCCACCACATCGGCCAGCGACACGGACGACAGGAAAACATGGATCTGCTGGCCCAGTTCCTCCCACAGGTCATGGGTGACGCAGCGCGCGCCGGTTTTGGTGCAGCCCTTGGTGCTGCCCGATTTGCAGCGGGTGGCGGC
>JAEKMB010000216.1 GCA_019508105.1 Alphaproteobacteria bacterium | reverse complement strand
TTCAACGAAGACCCCGATACGCAGGCCAAGCACCAGGCGATCTTGTCATCCCTGGCGAACGTCGATCCGGCATGGCGCATCCTGCTCCTGACCGACGATGCGCGCTGCCTGGCGCTGGCGCGAGACAGGTTCGGGGCCCGCATCATTGCCACCCCCTGCCAGCGCAGCCATGTCGACAAGGGGGTACATCACCTGCCCTCGACCAATCGCATCCAGGCAGGCCGCGAAGCGATGATCGACGCCCATCTCGCCTTGCGGGCGCAACGCTTCATCGGCAATGGCCGGTCCAATGTTGCGGCCATGATCGCCGTGCTGAAGCACTGGACGGCCGGTAGCTGTACACTTTTGGGGCGCTCGATCCTGGAAGATCGCGGCCTGACGCTTTACCGGAAGAAGGCGGACGCCTGAAAACGAAAACGCCGGGCACGAGGCCCGGCGTTTTGCGCGAGATGCTTCAGCCTATTTCGGTGTGACGTGCCACAGGCCGCCGGTGGGGCTGTCTTCCAGCAGCCACAGCGAACCATCGGCAGCGACTTCCACGTCGCGGATGCGGTGGCCCACGCCCCAGCGTTCGGCCGTCTTGGCGGTCGCGCCATCAACGACGATGCGGTTCAGGGTCATGGTGGCCATACCGCCCATCAAAGCGCTGCCCTGCCATGCCGGGAAAGCCCCGCCCTTGTAAAAAGTCAGGCTGCCGGGCGCGATAATTGGCGTCCAATAGACCACCGGCTTGGTGAGGTCGGAGCGCGTATCCGGGCTGGGGATCGGCACGCCGTTATAATTGGTGGCATAGGACACCAGCGGCCAGCCGTAATTCTTGCCCTTCACGATCAGGTTCAGCTCGTCGCCGCCCTTGGGGCCATGCTCCACCTCCCACAGCCTGCCATCGGGCGCGAAGGCCATGCCATAGGGCGTGCGATGGCCGGTGGTCCACACTTCCGACGGCGTCATGTTCTTGCCGGGGAAAGTATAGGTATAGACCACCGGCGCGGTCTTGGCCGCTTCGGTATCAGCCGGCGGATTGATGATGCCGACGCTCTGCGCCCCGGTCTTGCCGAAATTGGGATTGTCCGGCGAAGGCTTGCCGTCCAGGGTCAGGTGCAAAATCTTGCCCAGGGGCTGGTTGGGATCCTGGGCCGGGGTGAAGCGCTGGCGGTCGCCGACCGTCAGGAACAGGGAGTTGCCGTCGGGCGCGAACGCGACAGCGGCGCCGAACTGGCCGCCGCGGCCGCGCGCGCCATCGCGCCAGATCACCTTGAGATCTTCCAGGCTCGCCGAACCCGGCGTGCCGTCATTGATCACCAGCCGCGCCTTGGCCAGCGCCAGGCTGGAGCCGCTGATGCCGCCCAGGGTGCCGGGCTCCGAATAGGTAAGGTAAACGCTGCTGTCGGTGGCGAAATGGGGCGAGACATAGATGCCCAGCATGCCGCCCTGCCCGCCATACAGCACGGCGGGATAATTCAGCACCGGACGCTTCATGCCCTGCGGCGTCACCAGCCAGATGGGACCGACCTTTTCGGTGATCAGCATGCGGCCGTCAGGCAGGAAAGCCAGGCGCCAGGGCAGGTTGAAGGTGGCGACCGACGCCATGTTGAAGGGAAGCGCGGCTTCCGGCTTCTGGTCGCCGATATTGACCTGGGCGGAGGCGGCCGTCGAAAGCAGCGCCAGCGCCAAAGCGATCTTCGAGAATTTCATTGGTCGGTTCTCCCCTAGCACGCGCAAATGCGCGCCGGGCGGTACTTTTATAGGTGGAACTGGTTAGAGGCAACCGGCGGTAGACTGCCCAACTTGCCTTCTTTAATTACCGGGCGGCTGGTCGGTCTGGAAATAATGGACCTGGCCTTCCTTGCTGCGCGGCGTGATCGCCATGCGGATGCTGCGGCCGGTATTGGGGCAGCTCGTGGCGCGATGCCAGCGCTCCTCATTGGCATTGAGCAGGTCGCCATATTGGCCATGCACCACGCCTTCGCCCGAGATCAGGGCGCAGACCTGGCCATACACGTTCAGCCACACCTCCTGCATGTTCTCGTGGAAATGGCCCCAGCTGGTATCGGGCGGCAATTGGGTGATGGGCGGGCCGATATTGAGGTTGGACGAAGTGTGGCCGTCATAGAGGAAACGCTCGCCCTTGCGGTCCGAGGCGCCATATTCGTCGACATTGAAGAACGGCATGTTGAAGCTGTCATAGCCGCCGGTGGAGGTGATCTTGGCCTTGACATATTTCCAGCCGGGAATCGGCGTGGGGGTTTCGTTTTCGGGATAGGAAGGCGCCTGGTTCGCCGGGGTGGTGCGGTAGAACACCACCGGCTCGTTGCCCACCGTCTCCAGGCAATAGGACAGGCGCGGCGCGACATTGAACACCCAGCCCTTGGGCAGCACCTTGGGCTCCTGCCCGTCGATGGTGACTTTGAGCTGGCCGCTATAGACCCAGCCCCAGGCGCGGTCGTCGGCATAGAACAGGCACTTGCTCTTGTCGCCCGGCGCCATCTGGACATAGCGGCCGTCGAAATCGCGGTTCAGCAACACCTTCTGTTCCCAGCGCGCCTGGCCCTTATGCGCCTTGAGGATATCGGCAATGTGCCAGATCGGTCGGTTGATCTTGCCGTAAGCGGTTTCCGGGTTCTTCTGCGCCGCCCAGACGGTGCGCTGGGGACCGTTCTCGCCGCCGGCCTGCGACCACCAGTTGCCGGCGCCCTTGGAGGAGGCGCCGTCTTGCGCCAGGACGGGAGCGGTGCCCAGGACAAAAGCCACTACTGCCAAAGCGGATGCCGATTTCATGACGCCTCCCTTAGATTTTTTTCTAACCGTACGTTGCCCCTCGCCCGAGGACAAGCTTGCCCTTTAGACGTTTCAGAGGCCAAAATCCCTACGGGGTTCGGAGCGGTCCGCGCAGCGGACGAGCAGGTCCGGTGGACCTGCGAGGGAACGCGCCGAGCACAAGCGAGGCGCTGGGCGAAAACTCCGGCGGCATGATACAAGCACCGTCAGGTGCGGGTGTAGTTCAATGGTAGAA
>JAEKMB010000215.1 GCA_019508105.1 Alphaproteobacteria bacterium | reverse complement strand
ACCCCGGCGGCGCAGAGATGGCCCAGGCCGGAGGTGTCGCCCGGCTGGTTGGGATTGACATGCGCGATGGCGGGCGGCGAAGCCTCGACTCTGTGATGATCCAGCACCACCACGTCCAGGCCCAGTGATCCGGCTTCGTTCAGCGCTGGAATGGCGGCAGCGCCGCAATCCACCGTGATCACTAGTGACATGCCTTCGGCATGCAGCGCCTTCATGGCGGCGGGCGACGGGCCATAGCCTTCCGTCATGCGGTCGGGGATATAGACGCGCGGCGCGGCGCCCAGGGCGGTGAGAAAATCCGACAGCAAGGCGGCGGAGGTCGAGCCGTCCACGTCATAATCGCCGAACACCGCGATGCGCTCGCCGGCAGTCAGCGCGGCGTTAACGCGCGCCACAGCCTTGTCCATGTCCTTGAGCAGATAGGGATCGGGCAGCAAGTTCTTGAGCTTGGGGGTCAGGTAACCGGCGGCCTCCGCCAGGGTGATGCCGCGCAGCGCCAGCAGGCGCGACAGCACCGGCGAGATTTCGCGCAGCAATTCGCGCTCGACCGCCTCGTCCACCGATTTGAGCAGCCAGCGGCGGCCCGAAAAACTCCGAAAAACTCCGCGCGACGCCGAATGCCGCAGTACCCTTCTCTATGGGCGCCTCAAGCACCGCGGCAATGGCGGGTGCGAATCCAGCGCACCGTGCCGGTGGCCGAACGCATCACCACGCTTTCGGTGGTGATGAACTCGCCCACGCGGTGGACGCCGCGCAGCATGGCCCCGTCGGTGACCCCGGTGGCGGAAAACACCACATCGCCCGCCACCAGGTCGTACAGGCCATATTTGCGGGTCAGATCCTTGACCCCCCATTTGGCGGCGCGGGCGCGTTCATCGTCATTGCGGAACACCAGCCGGCCCTGCATCTGGCCGCCGACGCAGCGCAGCGCCGCCGCCGCCAGCACGCCTTCGGGGGCGCCGCCGGTGCCCAGATAGATGTCCACATTGGTGGCGGGATCGGTGGTTTCGATCACCCCGGCCACATCGCCGTCGGTGATCAGCTTCACCTTGGCACCCGACTTGCGGATCTTGGCGATCAGCGCCTCATGGCGCGGACGGTCCATCACCAGGGCGGTGATCTCGTCAGCGCGGCAATTCTTGGCCTTGGCCAGGGCATTGATGTTGTCGCCCGGCTCGGCATCGAGGTCGATCAGCCCCTCCTCGAAGCCGGGACCGATGGCGATCTTGTCCATATAGGTGTCCGGCGCATTGAGCATGGTGCCGGGTTCGGCCATCGCCATCACCGCCAGCGCATTGGCCATCGCCTTGGCGGTCAAGGTGGTGCCTTCCAGGGGATCGAGCGCGATGTCCACCGACAGGCCGCCCTGCCCCACCTTCTCGCCGATGAACAGCATGGGGGCTTCGTCGCGTTCGCCTTCGCCGATCACCACCGTGCCCTGGATCGGCAAAGCATTGAAGGCCAGCCGCATGGCTTCCACCGCGGCCCGGTCGGCATCATGTTCGTTGCCGCGGCCGATCTGGGCATAGGCGGCGATGGCGGCGGCTTCGGTGACGCGCACCGCTTCCAGCGCAAAGGCCCGGTCCAGCGGTTTCACGTGAGCGGGCGGGCGTGTCAGGGTCATGGCTTCTCGTTATTCTCTTTATGCAGCTTTACGCCGTCTCCATGGGAATCATGCAGGGACGGCCCCGCACCTTGTCGGAAGCGCCAATCGCCTTCAAGGCGCGTTCCACACTGGCCTGTGCGGCGTCATGGGTGATCATAACAATGGATACAGGAGCGCCCGGCGAGCGCACCCGCTGGATCATGCTTTCAATGGAAACACCGGCTTCGGCCAGGTTCCCGGCGATGGCGGCCAGCACCCCGGGCACATCCAGCACTTCAAAGCGCAGATACCAGGGCGACACCGCGGCCTTGCCGTCAGCGGGGGCGATTGTCTTGAGATCGGCGACGGGACGGCCGAACACCGGGCCCGGGACGCCGGATGCCGCTTCTACGATGTCGGCGATCACGGCACTGGCGGTGGGGGCTTCGCCTGCGCCCCTGCCGGCGAAGAAGAAGGTGCCCGCCTCGCCCGCATCCACCGACACGCCATTGGCGGCGCCGCTGACATTGGCCAGCGCCGAACGGATGCGCACCATGGCGGGATGAACTTTCTGGTCGATCTTGCCATCCACCCGCCGCGCCACACCCAGGAGCTTGATGCGGAAACCGAACTCGGAGGCAAAGGCGATGTCGTCCGGGGTGATGTGCTGGATGCCTTCCACCGCGACGGACTCAAGATCGGGCGCGGTGCCGAAGGCGATTGCTGCCAGCAGCGCCAGCTTGTGCGCGGTGTCGCCGCCGCCCACATCCAGAGTGGGATCGGCCTCGGCATAGCCCTTGGCTTGCGCTTCCTTCAGCACTTCGGCGAAGGGCCGGCCTGAGCTTTCCATCTCGGTGAGAATGTAATTGCAGGTGCCGTTGAGGATGCCCTTCACCGCGTCCACGCCATGGGCGATCAGGCCTTCGCGCAAGGCCTTGACGATGGGAATGCCGCCGGCGGCGGCGGCCTCGAATTTCAGGGTGACCTTGTTCTTCTCCGCAAGCCGCGCTAGCGCCAGCCCGTGCTTGGCCAGCAGTGCCTTGTTGGCGGTCACCACATGCTTGCCGTTTGCCAGCGCGGTTTCGACCAGTTGGCGGGCGATGCCCTCCTCGCCGCCGATCAGCTCGACCACCAGATCGGCATTGCCGGATGCCAGGCTGAGCACATTGTCGGTCCAGCCGGATACGGCAAAGGTACGCTCTTTATTTTTGTCGCGGGCCGAGACGGCGGTGATCTCGAGCTTGCGGCCGGCACGGCGCGACAGTTCATCGCCGCGCTGGCCGAGCGCCTTCACCACGCCGCCCCCGACCGTGCCGAGCCCGGCGATGGCAATCCGGAAAGGAGCCGTCATTTGGCGGGCGCCAAATCGGTCTTTTTTCTGCCATCGGGCGCCATATTGGTGCCCATGGTGAGAAACTTCTTCACATTGCGCGCCGCCTGGCGGATGCGATGCTCATTCTCCACCAGCGCCACGCGCACATAGCCTTCGCCATATTCGCCAAAGCCGATGCCCGGCGACACCGCCACCTTGGCGTGGATCAGAAGGTCCTTGGCAAATTCCATGGAGCCCAGGCTCTTGTATTTTTCCGGTACCGGCGCCCAGGCGAACATCGAGGCTTGCGGCGCGGGAATCTCCCAACCCGCCGCCGCCATGCTCTTGACCAGCACGTCGCGGCGCGACTTGTAGACGCCGCGGATCTCCGCGACCATGTCCTGCGGGCCGTTCAGCGCTGCCGCGGCCGCAACCTGGATGGGCGTGAAGGCACCATAATCCAGATACGACTTGATGCGCGCCAGGGCGCCGATCAACTTTTCATTACCGGCGGCGAAGCCCATGCGCCAGCCCGGCATGGAATAGGTCTTGGACAAGGACTGGAATTCGATGGCGATGTCCTTGGCGCCCTCCACCTGCAGGATCGAGGGTGGCGGTTCGTCGCCGAAATAGATATCGGCATAGGCCAGGTCGCTGAGCACCCAGATCTCGTGCTTCTTTGCGAACTTGATGACCTCCTTGTAGAAATCCAATCCCACCACCTGCGCG
>JAEKMB010000214.1 GCA_019508105.1 Alphaproteobacteria bacterium | reverse complement strand
TGGGAATAGAATTCAAACGGCGGCGCGAAATCGGCGCGCTCCAGCATGGCGGAGAGGAAGCCATGCGCCGCGGGGAAATCGCGGGCCCGCGCCGCCAGCGCGCTCCAAAGATCGGTCTTGCGGCCTTGCGCCAGGGAAAACAGATCTTCTTCGCTGAGGCCGCATAGCGGCGAGCGCAGCAGCGCCGCCAGGGTCAGCTCGTCTTCCCGCTGCAGCACAAAGCGGCCCAGCGCGATCAGGTCCATGGCCGCGATCTGCTCGGTCAGCCGCACCCGGTCGGCGCCCGCCACCGGAATGCGGCGCAATTTGAGCTGCCGGATCACTTCGCCGCCGAACGGTTCGCGGCGCGGCAGCAGGATCATAATGTCGCGCGGCGCGATCGGATCTTTGTGATCGGGCAGCCGCGCGCCGCTGTTCAGCCAGCCCGCGATCTTGTCGGCCACCTGCGCCGCCAGCCGGGCGACGGGGCCTTCCTTCTGCACCGTGTCGACCGGCGCATAGTAATCCACCTCTTCTTCCTCTTCGGGGACCAGCGCGGGCCAGAACTCGATACCGCCCTTGGCCGTGTCGCGATGGGCGCGATGGAGTATCGCGCCGCCGCTGACGGTCAGGCCGGCGCGGGCCGCTTCGCTTTCAAACACCTTATCGACAAAGGACAGGATTTCCGGCGCCGAGCGGCGAGAGGTAATCAGCGGCACTTCGTACAATTGCTGTTCGGCGCCTGCCACCGCCTGGGCGAAATAGCGCCGATTGATGTCGAACTGGCCGGGATCGGCGCCCTGGAAGCTGAAGATGGACTGTTTTTCGTCGCCCACCGCGAAAATGGTGCGCAATTGCGCACGGTCGCGGCCGATACCGGCGAAGAATTCCTCGGTGAGTTTCCGGATAATGTCCCATTGTTCGGGGCTGGTATCCTGGGCTTCGTCGACCAGGACATGGTCGATACCGCCATCCAGCTTGTAGAGCACCCATTGTGCGGCATTGCCGTCGCTGAGCGGGTTTTTGGTTTCCACGATCAGGTCGTCATAATCCAGCACGCCGCGCAGCCGCTTGGCCTCGCGGTAGCGCCGGCTCATGGCGCCGATCACGGTGAGGGCGGCATGGGCAAGCTGGGCCGCGCGCGCGGCGCGGCGGCGCTCGGTCACCTGGCAGAACTCCTGCTGCAACTGGACCAGGGCGGCGAGCAGGCCGGGCTGGGCATCGCCCAATGCCTTGCTGGCCAGCTTCAGGCGCGGCTCGCCCTTGCCGGTGAGAAAGAAACTGTCCAAAGCGGCGAGGCTGGCGGCCATGTCGCCGTCAAACGCCGCGCCCAGCTTCGCGGCCGCCTCGATATCGCTCTTGCCACCGGCGGCCAGCCAAGCCTGGATGGTTTTGAGTTGCGCGATATCTCGCGCCAAGGCGGCGCAGAAATCCTCACCGATGCCTTGCGCCGTCTCGCCCGCTTTGACGCCATGCGCCGTGAAGACGGCCTCCGACAGGTCCGCAGCGCCTGCAAAAAAACGGTCCAGCTTGCGGCGGTCGCCGCCCAGCGCCGCATCCAGGATGCGGGTGAGAGTGAACTCGCTGGTTTCGGTGACCAGCAGCGCCACCGCCTCCCGCAGCACGGCATCGCCGGAGCCGGCGCGTTCCAGCACATGCTGGCGGGCTTCGCCGATCAATTCCCGCGCCGACTGATCGTCCAGAATCTCGAAGGCGGGGGGGATGCCGGCCTCCAGCGGAAAGCGCGATAGCACCACCTGGCAGAAGGCATGCAGGGTCAGGACCTTCAGTCCGCCCGGGGTTTCCAGCGCGCCGGCGAACAGGCGGCGTGCCTTGCGCAAGTCGGCATGGGCATCGCCGCCGATCCTGACGATCTCTTCGCGCAGGCGATCGTCCGGCAGCATCGCCCAGCTGCCCAACTGTTTGAACAGCCGGTCCTGCATTTCCGCCGCGGCCGCCTTGGTGAAAGTGAGGCAAAGGATTTTCTGCGGCTTGGCGTCGGCCAACAGCAGCCGCGCCACCCGGTTGGCCAGGGTATAAGTCTTGCCGGCACCGGCATTGGCGGCCACCCAGGCGGAAATCTCCGGATCGGAGGCGACCATGGAGGGATCGCGCATCATTCCTCCTCCGCCCAGCCGGAAGGCGACCATTCGCGCACCCGCGCCAGATGGTCATAATCACCGGCGATATCGGCGCGGTAGGGCCGCACCCGGGAGCGATAGGCGGTATCCTGTTCGGAAAACCAGGCGAGGCGGCGCTGCAGGGCGTCCACCGCCTGGGTCGCCAGGGCGGCGGCATCGTCGATGGGCCGTGGGGTGCGGGCGGATTTTTCACTGGCCAGGCTGAGATAGATCAATTCCTGGGTGGCACGTTTGCCGAGTTCGGCAAATCCGCCGCTTGCCAGAATGGCGGCCTCCAGCGGCAATTGCGGCGACAGCAATTGTTCCACCTGCTTTTTGCTGGGCGCGGCGCCGGTCTTGTAGTCCAGGATCGCGGCTTGACCGCTGGTGAGAATGTCAATGCGGTCGGCGATGCCGGACAGAGTGAAATCGCCCAGCGCCAGACTGCCTTTGATCTCCAGATGCGAGGTGGCGATGGCGGCGCGGCGCTGGCGTTCAAAAGCGATAAAGCCGCGCGCCGCAGCCAGGAAGCGCGGCCGCCACAGCGCCAGCGCGGCCGCGGGCGTGCCGGCCTCGGCGAACACATGATCGGCGACCGCGACCAGGCGCTCCAGCGCGTCTTGCGGCAACGCCCCCTTGTTATCGCGGATGAAGATTTCCAGCGCCCGGTGAAGCGCGGTGCCCCGCTCCAGCGGACCGATGGCTTCGTCCAGCACATCCAGCGGACGCAATTTGAGAACATGCTTGGCATAAATCGCGTAGGGATCGCGCAGCCAGGTTTCGATTTCGGTCACCGACAGGCGGCGGGGACGCAAGGCCACCGGCGGGGTCGGAGCGGGCCGCTTGAGACGCTCAGCCAGCGGCACGTTCATGATCTGGGCCGCCAGCCCGGCGTAATCCAGTTTGGGAGTCAGCTTTTCCCAAAGGCCCAGCCCTTGCGTCA
>JAEKMB010000213.1 GCA_019508105.1 Alphaproteobacteria bacterium | reverse complement strand
GCTCGACAGCGACGGCCAATTTCCCATTGCGAATCTGCCCGACATGCTGGTGGCGGTGCGCCGCACCAAGGCCAAGGCTGCGATCGGCATCCGCCAGAAGAAAGACGTGCCGTTTGCCCGCTTCGGAAGCTGGGCCAGCTGGCTGGTGTGCAATATGGTGCATGGCGCAAACATGCGCGACTTCAACTCGGCCTTCAAACTGGTGTGGGGGCCAACCTTGCGCGGGCTGGGGCTGGAAGCCAAGGGCATGAACTATTCCACCGAAGTGACCTCGCGCCTGCTGGAACGCGGCATCGTTCCGGTGGAAGTGGCCATTACGCACCGCCCACGCACCACCGGCGTCAGCAGCATGAAGCTGGTGCGGGGCGCCATCCATCGCCTGCTGTTCGTGATCTACATTGCCTTGCGCCAGCTTCTGCTGCGGCTGGGCATTCTGATCCGGCCTCGGCCATGAGCATGACCCGCATCGTTCTTTTCTGCGGCGGCCGCGGCAGCGCCACCATTATCCGCGCCTTGCTCAGGCAGAGCGATGTCGAACTGACCCTGCTGGTCAATGCCTATGACGACGGCTTGTCCACCGGGACGTTGCGCAACTTCATTCCCGGCATGCTGGGGCCCTCGGATTTCCGCAAGAACCTGTCCTACCTGTTCGGCAATTACTCCCATGCGCAGTATGCCCTCAAAAGCCTGATGGAATATCGCCTGGCCGGGACGGCAGGCGAGATCGAGAAGCTGGCCCGCTTCACCAGCACCGGCGATCCCGCACCTCTGGATGAACCGGTGAAAGGCTGGCTCACGCAATTGCCGCCGCCCACCACCCAGCGGCTGCGTGCCCTGCTGGCACGTTTCTTTGCCCTGGCGGCCGGCACCAGCTTCGATTACCGCGATTGTTCACTGGGCAATCTGGTGTTCGCGGGCGCCTATCTGGAGCATGGCAGCGACTTCAACGCCGCCGCCGCCACTGTGGCCGATCTGGTCGGCACCCGCGCCCGGCTGCTGAATGTCGGCGAGCAGCAGAACCGCATCCTGGTGGGCCTCAAGCATGACGGCACCTTGCTGGCGTCGGAAGCCGAGATCGTGGGTCCGCAATCCGCAGTCCCCATTACCGACCTCTATCTTCTGGCCCGGCCGCTGACACCCGATGATCTTCAGGCGGTGGCCGCAATGGATGTGGCAGGCAAGCGAAACTTTCTGGCCGCGCGTGACAGCGTGCCTGCGCTGTCGCCCTTTGCCGCCGCCGCTATCGCCTCGGCTGACATTATTCTTTATGGACCCGGCACCCAGCATTCCTCGCTCTTGCCCAGCTATCGCATCGCCGCCGCCGCCCTCGCCGCCGCGCCGGCGCCGGTCAAGGCGCTGGTTATGAATCTGGACAGCGATCATGACATCCAGAACTGGACCGCGCGAGACATTCTGGACGCGGCGGGGCGCCATGGCGCCTTTGTCAGCCATTTGCTGCTGAACGATGCGGCGGACCGCCTGGCGGCCGGCGATCTCGATGCCGCCATGGTGCTCCACGGTACCTTCGCCAATCCGGCACGGCCGCTGGTGCATAACGGCACCGCCGTGGCCAATACCGTGCTGGGTCTCACCAGGCGCCGCGCCATCCCCTCGGTGGAGATCTTCGCCGATATTCACAACCGCTCGGTCGCCAGCGAAGAGCTGGTGGAAGAATTCCTGGAAACCGACTGGAGCGGCGTGGCGCCGCATCTGACCCTTAACCGGGTGACGCAACCCGAGGCGCCCGTCGCCGTCACGGCGATAAGCGGGCTGTTTCCCGATACCGCCTGTTTTCGCGACTGGCTGGCCAAGGATTCATCCGATTATCTGGTGCTGATGACCGGCGACGGCGCCTATCGCTTCGCCGATGTCCGCAGCATCATCACCCTTCTGGAGCAGCAGCCCTCGCTGGGAGGCGTGTTCGGTTCGCGCACCCAAAGCCGGCGGCAATTCATCACCTCGGTGCGCGCCGCCTATGGCGAGAACCGTTTGCTCTACGGACTGGGCAAGGTGGCGGCTTTCCTGCTCAGCACCCTGTTCTATCTCCGCACCGGCATCATCCTGTCCGATCCCTTGACCGGCCTGCGGGTGTTTCGCCGCCGCGCCGTTGCGGGCCTGCCCGGCATCAAGGGCGAAGCGCCCCTGGCCCTGGTGCGGCAACTGGTCGGCCAGGGCGTGGAAGTGGCCGAGCTGCCGGTGCTGTATCGCACTTTCTCCGGCTTCACCGATCCCAAGTGGCGGATGCGCCGCGGCCTGCGCAATCTTGCCAGCCTGATCACATGAGGGTCTGCGCCGTCATTCCCGCCGCCGGGCGCGGCACGCGGCTGGGGGCGGATGGCCCCAAGATCCTTACGCCCCTGACGGCTCAGGAGACGATCTGGTCAATCCTGCGGGACAAGCTGGCGCCGCTGGTGAATCATATTCACCTGATACTTTCTCCGGAGGGCGCGGCGGCGTTCCCGCCGCTTCCGGCGAGCGTCTCCACCAGCATCCAGCCCGCGCCCACCGGCATGGGTGACGCCATTTTCCGCGGATATGACGTGTGGTCGAAGTATGATGCCGTGCTGGTGGTGTGGGGCGACCAGGTCTTCGTCTCCAGCGATACGCTCAAGCGCGCCCTGGCGGCGCTGACAGTGCCGGAGCGGTACGCCGTGCTGCCGGTCACCCGCATGGTCCTGCCGTATGTCGAATATGTCTTTGACGGCACGCGCCTGACCAAGGTGCTGCAGACCCGCGAAGGCGATGCCACCACGCCGCACGGCTATTCCGACGTCGGCACTTTCCTGCTCGGAACCGCCGGCCTCAAATCCGCCTGGGGCAATTTCCTGGCACAAGCACCGCGCGGCGCCGCCACAGCCGAGGTCAACTTCCTGCCCTTCCTGCCGTTTCTCTCAAGCCAAGGCTGGACCATCACGCCGCTGGAAGTGGCCGATGCCACCGAGGCGCGGGGCATCAATACAAAAACCGATCTCGCCTTCTTTCAAAGCCTGTATAAGAACGCCCCATGAAAAGAGTTCTGGTCACCGGCGGCGCGGGCTTTATCGGCA
>JAEKMB010000212.1 GCA_019508105.1 Alphaproteobacteria bacterium | reverse complement strand
TGCGCGACCAGATCCTGGCGCTGATCGGGCGCGGCGTGCTCAAGCGCGGCAGCCGGCTTCCCACCATGCGCCAGGTCTCGGTGGCGCTGAAGATCGATCTCAACACCGTGCAGCGCGCCTATGCCGAGTTGGAGCGCGACGGCGTGCTGACCAAGCTGCGCGGCGTCGGCACCTTTGTGACCAACAACCCGCCCGCCGCGCCGCCGCGCCAGGCCCGCAAGCAAGCCCAGGATTTCGCCTACCGCGTCGCCGCCCAGGCCAAGGGCCAGGGCATCGCCCTGGAGGAACTGGCCGAGGCGCTGACGCGGCTGGCAGGACGCCAGGCATGAGCCATTTCGGCTTTGTCCTGGTGGCCGGCGGGCTGCTGCTGTTCTGGGGCTGGATTTCCAGCCTGCTGCGCACGGCGCGAAACACCACATCCCAACAGACATCAACGGAGGTTCACATGAACGCCATCAGTGCAGTTGTCTTCTTGCTGTTTATCGGCGGTGCGGTGCTGTCACAGATGGCCGGCATGCCCATCGGGCTCACCATCCTCTTGGCGGTGATCGGCGTCTTCCTGGGCTATTCCATCAAGATGGCGCAGCAATGGGAGCGGGCGGTGGTGCTGCGGCTGGGCAAGCTGCATGCCGTCAAGGGACCCGGCCTCTTCATCCTGATCCCCATCCTGGACGCGGTGGCGACCTGGATCGACCAGCGCATCCGCACCACCGAAGTCAATGCCGAACAGGCCCTGACCAAGGACACGGTGCCGGTGAATGTGGACGCCATCGTGTTCTGGATGGTGCATGACCCTGAGCGCGCCGCCCTGGAGATCGCCGACTATGTCAGCGCCATCCAGCGTGTGGCGCAGACCAGCCTGCGCGAGATGATCGGCTCCTCGGTGCTCTCGGCGCTGCTGTCCGACCGCAAGGCCGCGGACGCCGAACTGAAAGAGGTAATCGGTTCCAAGACGGCGGAGTGGGGGGTGACGGTCAATTCGGTGGAAATCCGCGACGTTGCCATTCCGGCGAACCTGCAGGACGCCATGAGCCGCCAGGCCCAGGCCGAGCGCGAGAAACAGGCGCGCGTTACCCTGGGTTCGGCGGAAGAGGAAGTGGCGCAGAAATTCGTCAATGCCGCCAAACTCTATGCCACCAGCCCAGAAGCGCTGCAGCTGCGCGCCATGAACATCATCTATGAGACCACCAAGGAGCGCGGCGCCACCATCCTGATGCCGACCTCCATGGTGGATGCGATGAATCCCGGCGCCGCCGCCTTTGCCCTGAACATGGCCAGGACCGACGCCGGCCGGCCGCAACCGCCCGCCACATCGGTGCCGCAGGTGCCGAAGACCTAGACGACCCGCTCGGCCTTGCCGTCCAGCGCCATCAGATAAAACTCGCAGCCCAGGTCGGGGTGGGTCTTGGCCAGCTTGGCCTTGACCTGTTCCATCACGCCTCGGTGCTGTTCAGTCTCGGCCGCATGTTCGCCCTTATAGTCCTTGCCGAAGGCGACCTTGAAGGCGCCGCAGTCGCGGTGGTCCACCACGATCACTTTTTTGATGTGGTGCAGCGTCTTGGCGATGCCGATATGGTCCCAGAAGGCGGCATTGGACGAGGGGAACTTGTCCGATACCGCCGCCAGCGAGGCGCCGGCCAGCGACACCTGGTCATAGTCCTTGGTCATGTGCCGGCCGTGAAAGAACGTCACCGCATCATCCACCAGCCGGTAATCGATGCAGGTGATGGCCAGGGCGGTCACGGTCGCCGCCTGTGCGGCCCCCGGCAGCGCCGCCGCGGCGCCGGTGCCCGCCAGAAGTTTCGCCAATGACCGCCTATCAATATTGCATTCGCACATAATAAGCCCCTTCCAATCCCCGTGCCTTGTTAGCACAAATTTTGCGACATGTGACCCTGGCCCTTGCATTGGCGGCCGCCCGGCGCGAGCATCCCCTATCTGGACCGGGCGTCGCGCCCATCCCTGGGCCCCGCCCGAAGCCATTGGCTTCGAACGATGCGGAGGCGCACATGACCCAAGCCCAAAAGGAAACCAACAACCGTATAAAAGCCGCGCCGCGCGCCATCGCGCTGGTGGGCCCACATGGCGGCGGCAAGACTTCACTGCTGGAAAGCATCGCCGCCATCACCGGCGCGGTGGTACGCAAAGGTTCGGTGAGCGCTGGCTCCAGCCTGGGCGATTCCTCGCCCCAATCCCGCGCCCGCCAGATGAGCGTGGAGATGAACGTCCTCACCACCCAGTATCTGGGCGAGGAGTTCACCTTCCTGGATTGTCCCGGCTCCATCGAGTTCATTGCCGACACGCTGAATCTTTTGCCGGGCATAGATGCAGCCGTCATCGTGTGCGAGCCGGACGCGAGCAAGGCCGCCATGCTGCAACCCTTCTTCAAGCGGCTGGCCGACGCGCATGTGCCGCATCTGCTGTTCGTCAACAAGTTCGACAAGGCGCGCGGACCGCTGCGGGCGCTGCTGGCGGGCCTGCAGCAGGCCAGCGACACGCCGCTGCTGCTGCGCCAGATTCCCATCTGGGCGGAAGGCATTCCCGCCGGCTTTGTCGATCTGGCGCTGGAGCGGGCCTATGCCTATCGCCCCCATGCCGCCAGCGAGGTGGTGGATATCGCCGACTATGCCGCCGAGAAGGAAGCCCGCTTCCAGATGCTGGAAAAGCTGGCCGATCATGACGAAAATCTGATGGAAGAACTTCTGGGCGACATCGAGCCATCGCGCGAGGAAGTATTCGGCGACATCAAGCGCGAACTGGCCGAGGCGCTGGTGGTGCCGGTGCTGATCGGCTCGGCCGAAGGCGACAATGGCGTGCGCCGGCTGCTCAAATCGCTGCGCCATGACGTTCCCGACGTGGCGGCATCGGCCAGGCGCGCCGGCCTTTCCGAAAGCGGCGATGCGGTAGTGCAGGTGATCAAGACCTTCCCTGGCGGTCATGGCGGCAAGCTCAGCCTGGTGCGGGTGCTGCGCGGGTCTCTCAAGGACGGCGCCGTGCTGCATGGCGAAGGCGGACGCGAAGCGCGCATCGGCGGCGTCTTCGCCCTGGCCGGCGACAAGCAGG
>JAEKMB010000211.1 GCA_019508105.1 Alphaproteobacteria bacterium | reverse complement strand
AAAGTTTTGACGAGATGGCGCGCCAGGCCGAGCTGGATGAGTTGCGCAAGGAAATCGAGGACCTCAAGAAGAACAATCCGGTGACCGACATGGTCAATGCTGTGTCAGAGGTCCAGTCCACCATCTCCAACCCGGTAGGCGCGATGCTGGACGGGCCCGGCATCTCTGCTGAGCCTATGGCGCCTGTCGAGGGCGCGATCGAACCGCGCAGCGGCGAGTTTGAAGTCACCGACTCCGCGGCGAGCGCCGCAGCGCCTGTGCCGCCGGCCGGACCTGCCGCGCCGTGATCACCCCCACTCCGGAAGACGAAGCCGCACTGGACGCCACCAAGGCGCCGCTGATGGAGCATCTGCTGGAGCTGCGCACTCGGCTGATCTGGTCGATTGTGTCCTTCGCTGTTTGCTTCGCTGTTTCCTTTGCCTTCGCCAACCGGATTTTCGAATTCCTGACGCGGCCGCTGCATGCCGCCACCAATCACCTGATCTATACCGCCCTGACCGAAGTGTTCTTCACCAACGTCAAGATCGGCATGTTCGGCGGCATCTGCCTGGGCTTTCCCGCCATAGCCTACCAGATCTGGCAGTTCGTGGCGCCCGGACTTTACAAGCACGAGAAAAACGCGTTCTGGCCATTCCTGCTTTTTGTGCCCGTGATGTTTTCGCTGGGCGCGGCTTTTGTCTATTTTGTGATGCTGCCTTTCTCGATCAAATTCTTCGCCGGCTATCAGGTGCCCACCACCGCCACGGCCATGGGCATCCAGCTTCAGGCCAAGGTCAGCGACTATCTCGACCTGGTGATGACCCTGATTTTCGCTTTCGGCCTGACGTTCCAGTTGCCGGTGCTGCTGTCGCTGCTGGCCAAGGTCGGCATTGTCGGCGCCAAGGCACTGCGCGACATGCGCCGCTACGCCATCGTCGCTTTGTTCGCGGTGGCGGCGATCTTCACCCCCCCGGATGCCATCTCCATGATGAGCCTGGCGGTGCCGCTGGTGCTGCTGTACGAGATTTCCATCATCAGCGTGGTCTTCATCGAGCGCGGCCGCACCCGCGAAGAAGCGGCGCGGGCGGCGGCGGCAGGCGACGTCACACCGGCCTAGGCGGCGGCGACCTTTTTGCCGAAGCTGAGACGGCTGGCCGGGAAGTTCAGGGTCAGGCAGGTGCCGCGCCCCGGCGCGCTGCTGATGTCCAGTGTCCCGTCATGCAGTTCCAACATCGCCTTAGCCAGCGGCAGGCCCAGCCCGGTGCCGTTATGGGTGGCGGTCATCTTGTTCTCGATCTGGCCGAAGGGGGTCAGCGCCTTGTCGATCTCTGCCTGCGTCATGCCGATGCCCGAATCCTGCACCGTCAGGGCATAGCCGCCATCGGGCAAATGATCGCCGGCGATGCTGACACAACCGCCGGCCGGGGTGAACTTGATGGCATTGCCCACTAGGTTGATCATGATCTGGCGGATCATGCGTTCCACCGCCAGCAGCCGGATATCCTCCGGCGGCAACCGGCTTTCGATCCGCACGCCGAATTTTTCGCCCAGGTTGCGGCAGATCGAGAGCGAGCCTTCCAGCGCCTGGCGCAACGGAAATTCCTCAGCACTGTCCAGCGACATCTTGCCGGCCTCGATCTTGGACAGGTCCAGGATGTCGTTGATGATGCCCAGCAGATAGCGGCCGCTGGTATGAATGTCGCCGACATAGGTTAGGTAGCGCGGATTATCCAGCGGCCCCAGATGCTGGTCCATCATCACTTCCGAGAAACCCATGATGGCGTTCAGCGGGGTGCGCAATTCGTGGCTCATATTGGCCAGGAAGGCGGACTTGGCGCGGTTGGCGGCCTGCGCCTGCTCGACGGAAACCTTCAGCCGCCGCGACATGCCGTCCATGATGGTGCGGCTGGTCTTGAGCTGGGTGATCACGTCGCGGGCATAGAGGATGATCGGCGCGGCGATGATGACGATCTCGCCGGCAAGGTTGAGCATGCCGATCAGCTGGATCTGCAGGCCTTCCAGGGTACGGATCAGGACATGCAGCGGAACACCGACGCACACCGCCATGCCGGTCAGGGCGGCGGCCGAGCCGAAGCGGCCAAGCTTCGACAACCGCCCGTCCAGCCGGTCGAGCAGGGCCATCACCTGGACCGAGAGATACGTCACAGAACGCCGGCGCACCGGGCATCCCCCCTATAATTCCCGTGAATGGTACGCTTCTGTCCCTTGCTTCGTGGTTGCACGGCGCCGTGCATTTGCGGGGGTAAAATTAGGCTCTTGTTAACCCGGCGGGGCGGAAACGGGCGGTTTTGACGGGGGGCGGGGGCCGTGGCATGACCGGGCGGGCAGGAGATTGGCATGCACGACATCAAGGCTATTCGTGACAATGCGGCGGCCTTTGTGCGTGGCCTCACGCGCCGCGGCATGGCCGATGCGCAAGGCCTTACCGACAATTTGTTGAAAAAGGACAAGGCGTTGCGCGACCTGCTGGTGCGGCTGCAAGGGTTGCAGGCCCGGCGCAACGACGCCTCCAAGCTGATCGGCCAGGCCAAGGCCAAGAAGGACGAAGCGGGCGCCGCCGCCCTGATGGCCGAGGTGGCGGGCCTCAAGGACAGCATCCAGCAGGGCGAGGCCGAGCAGCGCGTCCTGGAAAAAGATTTGCGCGATGCGTTGGCGGTAATTCCCAACATCCCGGCCGAGGAGGTGCCCGACGGGGCGGACGAAAGCGCCAATCTACCGGTCGCGGCGAGGGTGTTTGGCAAGCCGCCCGGTATCAACGCGCCGAGACAGCATTTCGAGATCGGCGAGGCGCTGGGCCAGATGGATTTCGAACGCGCCGCCAAAGTGTCGGGCGCGCGCTTCGTTTATCTCAAGAACGATCTTGCCAGGCTGGAGCGGGCGCTGGGCGCTTTCATGCTGGATACGCATACGGGCACGTTCGGCTACACCGAAGTCTCACCCCCGGTACTGGTGCGCGATGAGGCAATGTTCGGGACAGGTCAATTGCCCAAGTTTGAGGAGGATCTTTTTTCTACCGATAAAGAACGATGATCGAGTCGTTCCAATCAAGCCGTCCGAATCCAAATACAAATTCGATATTCTTAATCGTCTAGACGCTTTGTCGGTGCAGATGAAGTTTAAAGACAGGCTTTGGCTGATCCCAACCGCTGAAGTTTCTCTTACGAACTATGTACGCGACGAAATCCTGGGCGAAGCCGAACTGCCGCTGCGTTTCACCGCCTTCACCCCTTGCTTCCGTGCCGAGGCCGGGGCGGCGGGCAAGGACACCCGCGGCATGATCCGCATGCATCAATTCTCCAAAGTCGAGTTGGTCTCCATCACCACCCCGGATCAGTCCAACGCCGAGCATGACCGCATGACCGACGCGGCGCAGGAGATCCTCAAGAAGCTCGATCTGGCGCATCGCGTTGTTACGCTATGCACCGGCGACATGGGGTTCAGCGCGCAGAAGACTTATGACATCGAGGTCTGGCTGCCCGGCCAAAATGCCTATCGCGAGATTTCCTCCTGCTCCAACTGCGGCGACTTCCAGGCGCGGCGCATGAACACCCGTTATCGCAATGCCGAAGGCAAGGTGAAGGGTCCGGTGCACACCCTGAACGGCTCCGGCCTGGCCGTCGGCCGCACCCT
>JAEKMB010000210.1 GCA_019508105.1 Alphaproteobacteria bacterium | reverse complement strand
TGGATGGAGTGGACCTGTCGCCGGCCATGATCGCCAAAGCGCGGGCGCGGCAGATCTACGCTCATCTGGAGGTGGCGGACCTGCAGAGCGCACTTGGCATGGCCGGACCCCATTATGACCTGATCCTGGCGGCCGATACCCTGGTATATCTGGGCGATCTGAAAGCGGTATTCGCCGCCGCCGCCGCCCGCCTTCATCCTGATGGTTTTTTCCTTTTCACCGTGGAGAAAGCGGCCGGCGAAGGGTTCGAACTCGGTCCCAAGCGCCGCTGGCGGCACAGCGAAGCCTATCTGCGCAGCCTTGCCGGCGATGCCGGGCTTGGCGTGGCCGGACTTGTGGCGGCGGCGCCGCGCAGCGAGGCCAATCAGCCGGTGGAAGGCTTTGCCGTCGCGCTGGCGCGATAACAAAAGGCATCTTTTCACCCCACCGCGCGTTGCATTCCTTGAGATGGTTCACTGGGGTTCCCGCAAAGTGGTTGTGCTCGATCATTCCACCCTGTTTGGCGACAGCGGCAAATTTTCGCAGCTACGGCTCACCCTGGGGCCGCTGGTCGGTGCCATCGCGTTGATGGCCGTCATCCTGGTGCTGGGTTCCATCCTGTTGCGCGGCTTTTCCGAAAACGGCTTTCGCCTGGGCAGCCAACTGGCCTGGCGTTACGCCTCCTTTGTGTTCTTCGCCGCCCTGGTGGCGGGACCGATCAGCCGCATGGCGGCGCGCTTTTCCCATTTTCAGGTCTCCGAATCCCTCAGCCGCAGGCTGGTCTGGGGCTTTTGCGCCAGCTATGGCGTCTATCTGTTGTCGGTATTCCTGCCCAATGTGATCCAGCCTTCCGCCGGCGCCACCCTGATGGTGCTGTTCGGCGCCGCTGTGGCGGCCGTGATGGCGCTGGCGGTGGCACCCTTGAAGCGTCTGGGCGGCGCGCCGATCATTTCCGACCAGGTGCGCCGTGTATTGCTGGGCATGTCGGTGATCTATTTCTGGCTTTGCTATTGCCTGATGGCCCTGGCGCGGATCTCCGGTCCCCATCGTCCCGATGCCTTTTACGCCATCAGCCTGTCGCTGATGGTGCTGGGCCTGTTGCTGCGCTATGCCGATCGCTGGTTTGCCCGTCGCGATCAAACGCCGGACGCCGTCACGCTTTGACAACAATTGACGTTTTTTGGCATTTTTCTGACAGTTTTGCGGCGCGCTTTTGTACCAAACTGGGCCGCGTTCCCGCCTAGCGCAACTTTGCTCCAGCATGCGACACTCGTCCATCCCAAAGGACATGCGCGTGCGTTTCGTATTCCTGATCCCGGCCCTTCTGCTTTGCGCCACGCCGGCGCTGGCGCAAAGCAATTGCGTGGAGCCGCAAAGGCCCATGGCGGTACGCGGCAACCAGGCCAGCCCCGACCGCATGCGCGCCGCCATGGCCGAGGCCCGTCGCTTCATCGCCCAGTCCAGCGTCTATCAGGAATGCCTGCTCAGGGAGGTCGAGGCCGCCAAGGCCCAGGCGGCCGCCGCCGGGCAGCCCTTTGAGCCGATGATCGAGACCAGCGCCCGCTACAAGGTCGAAGCCAGCAAGAAAGCGCAGGAACGCGTCGGCGCCGCCGCCAATGGGGCGCTGACGGACTTCAAGAATCACCCCTGATTCCTTTTGCCGCGCCTCGCTACCCGCGCAGAATCACCTATCATCCCGCGCATGGGCCAGCTGGGTCGAATTCCGAAGGAACGCCGGCAGCGCGATGTCAGCAAGGCCGCCTCGCGGGTGGCGATCCTGGACGCGGCGCGCCGGGTGGCGATGCGCGACGGAGCGCGCGACATGTCCCTGCGCGGCGTGGCCGCGGAAGCCGGCTTCGCCCCCGCCGCGCTTTACGGATATTTCAGCAGCAAGGACGATCTTTTGCTGGCGCTGGCGGCCGATGACCTCACCAGCTTGGCGCGCGCCATGCGCGGCACCGGCGGGCTTGCCGGTGCGGGCGCCGCGGCGCTGGACATGCTGCGCGGAGCCGAAACCATGGCGGCGGCCTCGGCCGCGCTGCCGGGCGCTGGCGGCGGTGATGCCGAGAGATTGTTCAATGGACGGCTGATCGCAGCACTGAAGGCGCTGTCCGATGCCAGCGGCTTGCCGTCCGACAGCCGCGAAAGCCAGTGCGACGTGGTGCTGGTGGCGGCAGCGCTGGCCGGGCTGGCGCTGCTGGCGCGCTCGGGACGGCTGGATGCGCTGGGCTTTACGCCGGCGGAGATGATCGCCCGCCTTGATGGACGCTTTAAGCCCTAGCTCGTCGCTCTCAAGCGCCTTTGTAGTACTGGTGTCCAGGCGCCGATCACCATGAATTGAGTTGCATAGGCGTGAGCCGGAGCAACTTTAAAAATGGCTAGGCGCCTCGGTAATACTGCACCAAGGTCCAACACCCAATCACGACAAAGCCTAGCCCGGCGATCAGCTTGAACGGCACACCCGCCAGATAGCGGCTGGCGACCGTACCGAAGAAAGTGGCGATGGCGGTGCTGAGCAGCAGCGCCCCGCCCGAAGCGGCGAATACCAGCAGCGGCGACATCTTGCGCTCCGACGCGAACAGCACGGTGGCAAGCTGGGTCTTGTCGCCGAACTCCGCCAGGAACACGGTGACGAACATGGCAAGCAGGTCGTTCATGAGGATGCTCCGTTACTGCTGGTAATGGACTTCCATCAGAAAAGTCCGCTGCGGGAAGGGATGGAAGAGGAAATATTTGGCGCTGTTGAGATTGTCCACTCCGGCCGAGACGTTCCAGTTCGCGTCAATCTTGTAACGCGCCCGCACATCCGCCACCAAATAGCCGGCAAAGCCCTGATAGGTCTGGGAGATGACATCGCTATTGTCGATGGTGCCGAAGCTGCGGTCGGCGTAGCGGGCGCCCAAAGTGAAAGCCCAGCTATCATCGATGCGGTAGGTCGCCACCGCATTGGCCTTCAGCTTGGGCACGCCGGGAATGAATTTTCCCACGGCGGCGGCAAACGCATTGTCCTGGCGGATGCGGCCATCAGCGGCGGTGAGGCTGGCCATCAGCTCCAGGCCGGGAATGAACGCGTCATACTGGTCGACGACCAGTT
>JAEKMB010000209.1 GCA_019508105.1 Alphaproteobacteria bacterium | reverse complement strand
ACCACCACGCAAGCGGTGTCCTCGTCGATCAGGGCGATAATCTCTTCGGCGCTGCCGGGGGCAACGGCGGTGCGCTGCATGGGCCCCCACAGCCCGGCCACGGTTTCCACCGTCTCCGCATAATGCGGGTGCAAGCCGCCCGACAGGATGGCCTTGCCGCGCTTGGTGACGCGCTGGGCCATCAGCACCGCCTCGGCAGTGGCGGTCGAGCCGTCATAGAGCGAGGCATTGGCCACTTCCATGCCGGTGAGCAGCGCAACTTGCGTCTGGAACTCAAACAGATATTGCAAGGTGCCTTGCGCGATTTCCGGCTGGTAGGGCGTGTAGCTGGTGAGGAATTCCGAGCGTTGGATCAGGTGATCCACCGCACTGGGGACATGGTGCTTGTAGGCGCCGGCGCCGCAGAAAAAAGGTGCCGCGCCCGCCGCCGTATTCTTTGCCGCCAACCGGGACATATGCCGCTCCACTTCCAGCTCGCCTTGCGTATCCGGCAGGTCGAAGGTGGAAAGCGAGGTCAGCGCCGACTTGGGCACATCGCGGAACAGGGCGTCCACATCGGCCGCGCCGATCCTGGCCAGCATGGCGCGACGGTCATCTTGGGTGAGCGGCAGGTAACGCATCAGAGGGACTCCACGAACTTCGCGTAAGCGGCTGCGTCCATTAGCTTGGCGAACTCGCCTTTGTCCGAAAGCTTCAGCTTGAAGAACCAGCCCTCGCCTTCGGGATCTTCATTGACCTTGGAGGGCTCCTTTTCCAGTGCGCTGTTGGCGCTGGTGACGGTGCCGCCGGCCGGAGCATAAATATCACTGGCCGCCTTGACGCTTTCCACCACTGCGGCTTCGCCGCCGGCGCTGACCGCCTTGCCGCTGGCCGGCAATTCCACGAACACCACATCGCCCAGGCTTTCAGCGGCGTATTTGGTGATGCCGACCGTGGCTTCGTCGCCGTCCAGGCGGATCCATTCATGCTGATCGGTATAGCGGACTTCGGACATGGAGAACTCCTGGCTTAGCGGCGGTAACGGTTGGGAACAAAGGGCATGGCGGCGATATGGGCGGGCATCGGCTTACCCCGCACCATCAGATCGACTTCGGTGCCGATGACGGTAAAGGCGCTTTCGACATAGCCCATGGCTAGGGGGCCGTTCAGGCTGGGACCGAAGCCGCCGCTGGTGATCTTGCCGATGATGCGCCCCGACTTGTCGGCGACTTCGGTGCCTTCGCGTGCCGGAGCCCGGCCGTCCGGCAGGATGCCCACGCGCTTGATGGCTTGCGCGCCCATCGTTTTTTCGGCGCCGGGGAAATCCCTGGCTTCCTTGCGGCGCTTGCCGATGGACCACATCAAGCTGGCTTCCGCCGGATTGCGGCTGGTGTCGATGTCGTGGCCATAAAGGCAAAGGCCTGCTTCCAGGCGCAAGCTGTCGCGCGCGCCCAGCCCGATCGGCAGCACTTCGCTTTCACCCAGCAGCGCGCGGGCGACGCGCTCGGCATCGGTGCCTTCGAGAGAAATCTCAAAGCCGTCTTCCCCCGTATAGCCGGTGCGGCTGACGATGGCGGGTGTGCCGGCCACGCTGGCGCGGCGAACCTGCATGAAGGTCATTTGGGAAATGCCGGGGGCATGGCGTTCCAGCACCTCCGCCGCAAGCGGACCTTGCAGCGCCAGCAGGGCACGGTCAAAGCGCGGGGTCAGGGCGGCGGCGCCTTTGAGCTTTTCGCGGATATAGGCAAAATCGCCTTCCTTGGTGTCGGCATTGACCACCAGATAGAGATCGGCCTCGCCCGCCAGGCGGGAGAACATGAAGTCATCCCTGATGGTGCCGGCCTCGGTCAGCAGCAGGCCGTAGCGTTGCATGCCTTCCTTCAGGCCGGTGACATCGGCGGGGGTGACGCGCTCCAGCGCGGCAGTGTCGCCGGACAAAAAGCCCTGACCCATATGGGAGACATCGAACAGGCCGGCTTTCTCGCGGGTGTGCAGATGTTCTTTCAGGATGCCGGCGGGATACTGGACCGGCATCTCATAGCCGGCGAAAGGCACCATCTTGGCCCCCAGCTCCAGATGCAGGGCGTAAAGCGGGGTACGGCGCAGTGTGTCGGCGGAAGCGGTCATCATGGTCCCAATAAGCAAAAGCGCGCGCCGGAATGGCGCGTACCCCTTCTGTCATGGGACCTGAGAGTTTTCCCTGGCGGACCAGGTTACCCCTTCGGCGGAAGCAGCAAGCGCCGCTTCACTTTCCAGAAGTTCATCACCCGATCGCGGTCCGTTTGCCTGAGAGTTTCCGGGGTGGTTGCTCCTTCGGCGGTCTTTCTAAAGACGCTCTCCCGCGAGGGATCGTGTGCTGGCCAGCCCCGCGTGCCATCCGGCGGACGGGAATGTTGCGGAGCATCATAAGGGGGGTGCCCGGGGAGTCAACGAAGCCCGGACTTACGGCCTGCCGGGGCCAAAGTTACTCACATTCTTTCAGGAACTTCGATGCCCAAAAGGCCCAAAATCCGGGTCAAAACCGCCAGGACCAGGGCGCAAAGCCCCAGCCGGGAGGCCCGCAAAGCCGCGTCCGATTCCGACAGGATGTGATGGGCGCCGTAGAAGCGGCTGAAATTCTGTGCCAGCTCGAAGGCATATTCGCACAGCATGTTGGGGGCGCGCTTGTCTTCCGCCGCCGCCAGCGTGTCGCCCAGCGACAGCAATTGCAGCACCAGCTTGCGCTCTTCCGGCGAGTGGATGGCAGCAACGCCCTCGGCCATGCCCTGCTCCCGCGCTTTGCGCAGGATGGATTGGATGCGCACCGCGGCATATTGCAGATAAGGCCCGGTCTTGCCTTCGAATTTCGAGAAGCGCTCCAGGTCGAAGATGTAATCGGTGCTGCGGTGATTGGAGAGGTCGGCAAACTTGATGGCGGCGATACCCACCTTGCGGGCGATCTCGGCCCGCTCTTCGGCGTCGAATTCGGCGGCGATGCCCTGCTCGGCCAGCCGCTTTTCCGCTTCCGCAGTAGCCATGCCGATCAGTTCATGCAGCTTCATCACCCCGCCGGCACGGGTCTTGAACGGCTTGCCGTCGGCGCCGTTCATGGTGCCA
>JAEKMB010000208.1 GCA_019508105.1 Alphaproteobacteria bacterium | reverse complement strand
AGACCGGAGAGGTGACCGATACCCGTCCCGATCCCGCCTGGGTGGGCCAAAGCTTCGCGCGCAACAATTGCACGGCGCCCCAGATGCCGGCGCCGGTGAATGGCCTGGTCGCCAGCCGCGAAGAGATCGTGGCCGGCATGGCGGCGACCAGGCGCTATGCCGCGGCGTCCGACGCCTATCAGCGCTGCATCCGCGACTTCGTATCGCTGCGTCAATCGCGGCCCGATGCCGGCAAGCCGGTGGCGATGGCGCTGGTCACGATCGAGAACCACCGCATTCTCGCTGCCGAGAACAACAAGAAGAAAGCCAGGGCCCGGATGGACGCCTCGATCATGGCCTTCAACGAATATGGCAGCGGATGCCCCGATCAATGATCAGCCCGATGATGCGTCCGGCGGCACTGGCGGCCTTGCTGCTGTATTCCACGGCCGCCTATGCGGGGCTGATGATCTCGGCCAATGACGGCAAGCAGGTCGTCAAGGGCGATCCGACCCCGCGCACCCCCGACAGCGTTTCTGTCTTGGACATGCGCCATTATCCGCCGCGGGTGATCGGCACGGTCGAGGTCCCGGCCGCGATGATCGGCTCACCCAATGCGGTGGCGGTGGGGGCAGGCGAAAAATTCGCCATCATCACCGCGGCACAGAAATATGTGGAGGCCGATCCGGCAAATCCCGTCCCCGACGACACGGTGTCGGTGATCGATCTGGCGGATCCCGCCCATCCCAGGCTGCTGCAGACTGTGCATGCCGGCCTCACGCCCGGCGGTGTCTCCATCAACCGCGCCGGGACGTTGGTGCTGGTCGCCGACAAAACCGACGACACGATCTCGATCTTCACCTTGCGCCGCAAGCACCTGACCCCGGCCGGAAAGGTGGATCTGGGCAAAGGCGCGGCGCCCACCGATGTGGTGTTCGCGCCCGACGGCCGCAAGGCCTATGCCGTCGCCTCCGGCAACACCCAGATCATGGAACTGGCGATCGATGGCGCCGCCGTCACGCCCACCGGCAGGAACGTGGCCACCGGCAAGGGGCCTTATGGCGCCATGATCACGCCGGACGGCGCCTGGCTGATCAACACCAATATCGGCGGCGCGCTGGACAAGAAGACCAACGGCACCCTGACCATGATCTGGGGCCGGGCAGCTTGACGCCGGTGGCCGAGGCCAGCTCTTGCCACTGGGCGCAAGGCCTGGCCTGGAGCGATGACGGCAAGCTGGTGCTGCAGCAATGCGCCGCCGAGCGCGCCATCCAGGTCTTCCGCTTTGACGGCAGAACCTTGGCGCGGGACGATGCCGCGACCTTGAATTTTGTATCGCGCCCCGGCTCGCTCTCCACTCGGCACAGCCGTTAGGAGCGCCATGAAAGCCGCCGCCGCCGCATTATTGGCCATGACCAGCCTGGCCTTTGCCGCCGACGCGCCCAAGGCGCCGGAACCGGCCAAGCCGGTGGATGCGGCCAGCTTCTTTTCCGGGCGCTGGTACGAAATCGGCCGCACCCCCAAGAGCTTCAATGCCGGCTGCGTCGCCGGTTACACCGATTATATGACAAGGAACGGCGCCCTGTCGGAGCGCGACGGCTGCCACGACAAAACGCCGGACGGCAAGGGAGAGACCCTGGACGGGCAGATGAAAATCCTCAATCCGGGGCAGAACAGCAAGGTGCACGCAACCTATCGCGCCATGTTCGGTCTGGTACCGATCAGCCGCGATTACTGGGTGCTGGATCACACCGAGGCCTGGGCCATCATGGCCAGCCCGGACATGACCGATGTCAGCCTCTATACCCGCGAGCCGCGTCCCGCGCAGGCGCTGGTGGAGAAGATGACCAAACAGATCAAGGACCTCGGCTATGCCGGGCAACTGGAATTTCCTGCGCCGTCAGCGGTCAAACCATAAAGTTCCGTCATTCCACGACACGCCGGTGCGCCCTCGGCTTGAAGTCGCAGCCCAAGGTCACATAGGCTCAGCTGCGGCCTTCGGGTGAAGTCGGTATGAAGCGCAAATCGCTTTATAGCCGTGCGGGACGGCAGCGTGGTTCCGCAAGCGACGTTCCTTCCCAGGTGCCGCAATTCGCGCATTGGGAGGAGACGCCGCGCCTTGGCGCGCAGCTTTGGTCATGGTGCAAAAATTTCGCCGCCCGGCATGAGCGCGGCCTGCCCGCTGTGGCGGCGGCGCTGGCGGTGCTGGCGCTGATCGGCGGCTGGCAACTGCTGCATCCGTCTCCCCGTCCGCTCAGCCAGTGGGACATCGACAATGCGGTGAAATACACCCTGTCGCACACCGATCCCGCGCCGGCCGATACCACCATCGCCGCCGCCATGGTGGGCCCTTCGGTGGTGCGGGTGGAAGGCTTTCTGTCCCCCGAACACGCCGCCGAACAGGCCAAGGCGGAAGCGGCGGCGGCAAAAAAAGACAAAAAGGAAAAGCCCGGCGGCCAGCATGTCCTGCCGCCGCGCACGCCCGACGATCAAAAGGACAAGGACAAGCCCGATTCCATCGGCAGCGGTGTGGTGATCACCGCCAAGGGCGACATCCTGACCAACCTGCATGTCATCCGCTCCACCGACCGCTGGGTGGTGACGTTCTGGGATGGCAGCAAGTCCGAAGCGCAGCTGGTCAATATCCAGCCGGAAAATGATCTGGCAGTGATCCGGGCCAAGACCGCGCCTGATGATCTCAAACCCGCCACCCTGGCCTCCACCGGCGGGCTCAATCCGGGCGATCCGGTGGTGGCGGTGGGCTTTCCCTTCGGCCTGGGGCCATCGGTATCGGCCGGCGTGATTGCCGGCCTGAAGCGCGAATTCGTCGATCCCGACCGCAAAGACGGCAAGGATGGCGAAGGCCATCTTTCCAACCTGATCCAGTTCGACGCGGCGGCCAATCCGGGCAACTCGGGCGGGCCGCTGGTCAACCGTGACGGCGAAGTGGTGGGCATCGTGACCGCGATCTTCAATCCCACCGGCCAGCATGTCTTTGCCGGCATGGCCTTTGCCGTGCCCATCGAAAACGCGGCCAGGGCCGTGGGGACCAATCCGCTTTAACGAGGACAGGCCATGAGCAACGCGCATCCGGGTTTGGAACATCTTCTCTATGAAGTGAAGAAGGTGGTGGTGGGCCAGGATCATTTCCTGGAGCGTGTGCTGGTGGCGCTGCTGGCGGGCGGGCATCTGTTGGTGGAAGGGGTGCCGGGGCTGGCCAAGACCCTGACGGTGGCGACCTTGGCCAAGGCGATGCAAGGCAATTTCAAGCGCATCCAGTTCACCCCCGACCTGGTGCCGGCCGACCTGACGGGCACGCGCATCTTCAACCAGAAGAATGGCGAATTTGTCACCATGCTGGGGCCGGTCTTCGCCAATCTGGTGCTGGCCGACGAAATCAACCGCGCCCCTGCCAAGGTGCAGAGCGCCCTTCTGGAAGTGATGCAGGAACGCCAGGTCACCATCGCGGGCCAATCCTTTGCCGTGCCCAGGCCCTTTGTGGTGATGGCGACCCAGAATCCGATCGAGACCGAAGGCACCTATGCGTTGCCCGAAGCGCAGGTAGATCGTTTCATGATGAAGGTTCTGATCGGCTATCCCAGCGAAGAAGAGGAGTTCGTCATCGTCCAGCGCGTCACCGGCGAGTCCGTCGCGGTGGCGCCGGTGACCTCCACCGATGCTCTGCTGGAGATGCAGGCGGCGGCGCGGCGGCTGTATGTCGACCCCTCGCTGATGATCTATGCCGTCAAGCTGGTCGCTGCCACTCGCGCGCCGGAGAAATGCGGCCTGCCGCAATTCGGGCGCTTCATACAGTATGGCGCGTCGCCGCGCGCCTCCATTGCCATGATCGAGGCGGGAAGGGCGCTGGCCTTCCTGCGCGGCCGCGACTATGTGCTGCCCGCCGATGTGATGGACGTGGCGGCCGATGTGCTGCGCCACCGGCTGGTGCCGTCCTATGAAGCATTGTCGGAAGGCATGACCTCTGACCAGATTCTCGGGCAGATCCTGCGCGCCGTGCCGCCGCCCATTTTGGAGACGATACGTGCCATACGCCTTATGTGCGCGATTATCTGGAGGACCGGGAAATCCCGGTCTGGTTCCTGCTCGACATGAGTCCCTCCATGCTGTTCGAGGGCGCCAGCGTCTCCAAGCATGCGGTGCTGGCGGAGTTCACCCTGCTGATGTGCCGGCTGATGCTGGGCCGCGGCAACCGGGCCGGCGCCATGATCTTCTCCGGCCAGGTGGACCGCACCATCCCGGCCAGCGGCGGCCGCCGCCAATTGCTGCATATCCTCGGCGCGGTCAGCGGCCATCGTCCGGGCCGCGGCGCCACTGACCTGAAAGCGGTGCTGGCGCAGGCCGCCGGCGTCATTCGGCGCCGCTCGCTGGTCTTTGTGGTCTCCGACTTCATCAGCCCCCCGGGATGGGAAGACAAGCTGACCCTCCTTGCCCAGCGCCATGATGTGGTGGCGGTGCGGCTGACCGACCTTCTGGATACCCGCATGCCCGACCTGGGCTTCCTCACTTTCCAGGATGCGGAATCCGGTGAGCAACTGTTCGTGGATGCCGGCGACCGCGGCTTCCGGGAACGGTTCGCGCAAGCCGCCGACGCGCGCGAAGCGGCGTTGCGCGGCGCCTTTGAAAAAGCCGGGGTGGATGTTGTGGAACTGGGCACCGAAGACGAAGTGCTGGATGCGCTGGTGCGCTTTGCGGCCATGCGCAAGCGGAGCCTGGCATGAAGAGCTTGTTCGGCATCCCCTGGTCGAGGATCAGTGGGCTGATCCCCAGCATCTCTTTCTCCTGGCCCATCATGCTGTGGCTGCTCTTGCTGGTGCCGTTGATCGCCGCGATCTACGTCCTGCTCTTGCGCCGCCGCCGCAAGGGCGCCTTCCGCTATCCCAACCTGGCGCTGGTTCGCGAGGCCTCGCAAGGCCCCGGCTGGCGCCGCCATGTCCCGCCGGCCCTGATGCTGGCGGCCTTCGCCCTGCTGCTGCTGGCCATGGCGCGGCCTTCCGCCGAAGTCGCACTGCCCAGCCGCGTCGCCACTGTGATCCTGGCCATGGACGTGTCGGGCAGCATGCGCGCCACCGACGTCAATCCGTCGCGCATCATGGCGGCGGAGACGGCGGCCAAGGCCTATATCAAGGACCAGCCGCGCGATGTGCGCATCGGCATCGTCGCCTTTGCCGCCACCGCACTGCTGGTGCAGGCGCCCACCACCGACCATCCTGCCCTGAACAGCGCCATCGACCGTTTCGAGCTGCAGCGCGGCACCGCGGTGGGCAGCGGCATCCTGGTGTCGCTCTCCACCCTGTTCCCGCAGGAGAACTTCCCCATCAACCAGTTCAATTCCGACAGTGCCGGGCGCTGGGGCAATTATGATTTCCGCGAGCGTTTCGGCGGCACCGCCCTGGGCGAACGCCCCAAGGCGCCGCCCGCCAAACATGTGCCGGTCGAGCCCGGCTCCTACAAGAATGCGGTGGTGATCCTGCTCACCGACGGCCAGACCAACGCCGGCTATGATCCGGTCGAAGCGGCGCGCATGGCATCGGAATATGGCGTGCGGGTCTATACCGTCGGCTTCGGCACCGCCAAGGGCAATATCGTGGGCTTTGGCGGGTGGTCGATGCGCGCTCAGTTGGACGAGGCGGCGCTGAAAAAAATCGCCGACATGACCCGGGCCAAATATTTCCATGCCACCAGCGCCGAGGACCTCAAGGCGGTCTATGACGTGCTGTCGCGCCAGTTGGTGGTGGAAACGCGGGAGATGGAGATCACCGCCTTCTTCGCCGCCCTGGCGGCGCTCCTGATGTTGGCAGCGGCAGGACTTTCACTGACCTGGTTTCACCGAATCCTGTGAGCGGGCAAAAGCCTGTACCGTCTGGACAATTGCGTCCGGTTGCCAGCTTGGCGCGGATATGCCTGAATTGAAAAAACAGTCTTAAAAAAATCTGGGGAATCTGGGCATGACCAATCTGACGCGCCGCACATCCATTCTGATGATGGGGGTGGCATCGGCTTTTGCCGCGCTGGCCCGGCTTCCCGCCATGGCCCTGACTAGTCTCACAGCGCGTCCCAGGCGCGCGGTGACTGACGCCGACAAGGGCCATGCCCTGACCCTGGCCAAGTCCAACAAGACGGTGGTCGGCTATAGCGACCAGATCACGGTCAGGCCGGGTGAGAAGATCACCTTCCATGTCAGCACTTACGCGCCTGGCGATTACAAGGCCTCGCTGGTGCGGGTGATCAATGGCGACACCTTGTCGGGCGCCGGCCGTTTCCGGGTGGACCCGGTATCCGCCGATTTCGCGAAAAGCTATCCGGGCGGCGAACAGAAGACCTGGCCCGGTTCCTATGTCACCTTCGACCAGGCATCGCCCTCGGGCATCACCAGCAACGGACGCGATTTCTCGGTGGTGGCGCTGATCAAGCCCACCCTGCCGGGCAAGGGGCCGCAATTCGTCGCTTCGCAATGGGACCAGACCAAAAAGACCGGCTGGGCGATCGGCATTGACGAACGCGGCGAAGGCGCGCTGTGGGTGGGGCAGGGCGGCGGCAAATATTTCAAGCTGCGCACCTCCCGCTATATCCAGCACGGTCACTGGACCATGCTGGGCGCGTCCTTCGACGCCTCGTCCGGCGAATGGCGCGTCTATGATGTGCTGTTGACCGATCCCAACTTCACGCTCGCCTCACCCTCCGACCCCTGGCACTATATTTTCGGCACCCGCCGCCTGAACAAGGACTGGACGGTGGCCGCCGGCACCCCGATGCGCTTTGCCGCCGGCTCGGGCGAGATGATGGCCAACGGCCGGCCTGCGCCTTATGCGCTGTTCAATGGCCGCATCGACGGCGTGCGCCTTTCCGGCAAGGTGCTGCACCCCACCGACATGATCCGCGTCGCCACCGCGACCAGACTGGATGAGGTGGCGGGCGATGATGTGCGCGGTTTCTGGGATTTCGGCCGCGGCATCGGCACCCTGACCGTGCATGACGCGACACCGGCGGCCTGGGACGGGCGCGGCGTGAACTGGCCGCAGCGCGCCATGAAAGGTTATCACTGGAAGACCAGCAAGGATTGGCGCCAGCAGCCGAA
>JAEKMB010000207.1 GCA_019508105.1 Alphaproteobacteria bacterium | reverse complement strand
CCTGCCTGAAGGCCGCCCATGAGGCAGGTGCCAAGTGGCTGGTGCTATGCGACACCAATGGGGGCTCCATGCCGGAAGACGTTACGCGCATCGTCGGCGCGGTGAAAGCCGCGCTCCCCAATGCGGCACTGGGCATCCATGCTCATAACGACACCGAACAGGCAGTAGCGGTCTCGCTGGCGGCCATCCGCGCCGGTGTCCGCCAGGTCCAGGGCACCTTGAACGGACTGGGCGAACGCTGCGGCAATGCCAATCTCTGCGCCCTGCTGCCCAACCTGATCCTGAAAGAGCCGTTTGCTTCCCAGTTCGAAACCGGCGTGACCAAACAGGGCCTGGCGCAACTCACCCATGTCTCGCGCCTGCTGGACGAGCTCCTCAACCGCGCCCCCAATCGCTATGCCGCCTATGTCGGCGCCTCGGCCTTCACCCACAAGGGGGGCTTGCACGTCTCGGCCGTGGTCAAGGACCCGCACACCTATGAGCATGTGCCGCCCGAAACAGTGGGCAACAGGCGCACCATGCCGGTCTCGGCCCAGTCAGGCCGCGCCAACGTCGCCGCCAACCAGGCATCGCAAGGCGGTGACCTTTCGCGCCTGCTGCAGGACGTCAAACGCCGCGAGTTCGAAGGCTACAGCTATGACGATGCCGCCGCCTCGTTCGAGCTGCTGGCGCTGCGCCAGCAGAACAAGCTGCCGCGCTATTTCACCGTGGAACAGTTCAGCGTCACGGTGGAAAGCCTGAAAGGTCCGTCCGGCGAGCTGGTCTCCCGCTCCAAGGCGGCGGTGGAACTGATGGTGGCGGGCGAGAAAATCCGCAGCGCCGGCACCGGCAACGGCCCGGTCAATGCGCTGGACGCAGCGCTGCGCCAGGACCTTGGCAAATATTCTCCTTTCCTGGCCGACCTGCGGCTGGTGGACTATAAAGTGCGCATCCTCACCAGCGGCACCGAGGCGGTGACCCGCGTCATGGTGGAATCGGCCGACGGCAAGGGCCATCGCTGGTCCACCGTGGGCGTGTCGGAGAATGTCGTGGATGCCTCCTTCGAGGCGCTGACCGACGCGATCATCTACAAACTCTATCGCGACGGTGCCCCGGTTTAGCCTCTGGCGCTACGCCGCAGGCGCGTTCAGCGCCCCTTCCAGAATCTTCAGTGCGTCTTCCACGCCATCGGCCAGGTAGTAGAGCTTGAGGATCATCTCCTTGGCGAAGCCGGTCTGGACAATGGCATGCAGCATGGCGTCAAAGGCGTCGAAATAGCCGTGTATGTTGATCACGATGATGGGCTTGGCATGAACCCCGAGCTGGGCCTCGGTCAGGACCTCGAACAGCTCATCGAAGGTGCCCAGGCCCCCGGGCAGCACCAGGAACGCGTCCGACATCTGCAACATCAGGTTCTTGCGTTCCTGCAGATGCGGCGTGACGATCAGCTTTTCCTGGGGCGAGACGGCAGGCTCCAGCGCCTGCAGGAAGGCGGGCATGATGCCCTGCACCGCGCTGCCGCCGTCCAGCGCACCCCGGGCCACCTCGCCCATCAACCCCAGCCCGCCGCCGCCGAACACCAGCGAATAGCCCATTCTGGCGATACCGGCCCCGATGGCGCTGGCGGCGTCACGAAAGGCGGGATCCGTGCCGAAGGAGGAACCGCAGAAAACGCAGATCGCCGGTTTATTCTTGTCCATGCCGCCAACAGGGTTGCGCAAGTTCGTCATACCTCTTTAAACCTCTGCTTTCCTAGACGGGTTTTTGGCCCCTTGCCACGGAGAATATCTTGCCGCGCTGGTTGTTGATTTTGGCAGCCGTTGCCCTGATCGCCATGATCGCGGGATTTGTCACCTTCGGCGGCGGAAATATGGGGCAATAGATGGCCCATCCGGTCGAGGAAGGCAGCGGCGCTCCGTCTTTTCGTCCCCTGTGGCGGCTGATGCCCTATCTGTGGCCCAAGGGCCGCCCCGACCTGCGGGCGCGGGTGGTGCTGAGCATCCTGTTCCTGATGCTGGGCATCATCGCCACCACCATATCGCAGCAGTTCCTGGGCGCGGCGGTGGATGCTTTCGGCACCACGCCTCAGACCGCGGTATTGTGGGTGGTGATCGCGCTGGTGGCCGCCTATGCGTTGTCGCGCGTGTTGATGCAGGCTTTCGCCCAGTTGCGCGACGGCGTCTTTGCCAAGGTGCAGTATCACGCCATGCGCGAAGTGGCGGTGGAGACTTTCGCCCATGTCCACACCCTCTCCATGCGCTTTCATCTGGAGCGCAAGACCGGCGGCCTGTCGCGCATCATCGAGCGCGGCACCCGCGGCATCGACAATATCCTGTCCTTCGCCCTGTTCTCGGTGTTCCCGATCATCTTCCAGGTGCTGATCTATGCCGGCCTGCTGCTATGGACCTTCAACATCTGGGTGGCGCTGACCGCCATCGCCATGGTGGCGGCCTATAGCCTGTTCACGGTCGCCGTCACCCGCTGGCGCATCGCCTTTCGCCGCGAGATGAACCAGTCCGACACCGACGCCAACACCAAGGCGGTGGACAGCCTGCTGAACTTCGAGACCGTCAAATATTTCAACAACGAAAAGCACGAGACGCGGCGCTACGACGTCTCGATGGAGAAATATTCCAGGGCCTCGATCCAGTCCCAGACCTCGCTGTCCATCCTCAACACCGGCCAGGCGGCGATCATCGCCATCGGGCAGGGCGTGGTGCTGGCGCTGGCGGCGGTGATGGTCAAGTCGGGCGAGGTCAAGCTGGGCCAGTTCGTCGCCGCCAACCTGATTGTGATCCAGCTTTACCAGCCGCTGAACCTGCTGGGCACGGTGTACCGCGAGATCACCCAAGGGCTGGTGGACATGGAAGCCATGTTCCGGCTGCTCAACCAGCCGCGCGAAGTCCAGGACAGGCCGGGCGCCAAGCCGTTGGTGGTATCCGGCGGCGAGATCCGCTTCGACAATGTGGTGTTCGCCTATGATCCCGAACGCACGGTGCTCAAAGGCATCAGCTTCACGGTGCCGGCCGGCAAGACGGTGGCGATCGTGGGGCCCTCGGGCGCCGGCAAGTCCACCATCAGCCGCATCCTCTACCGTTTCTATGACATCA